>JBQTIS010000279.1:0-5355 GCA_052387895.1 Rhodospirillales bacterium
GATCGGTCAGCGGCGGCACCAGCCCGCCCAGCATCCCGCCCACGGCCAGCGCGGCCAGGAACGAAAGCTCGGGCGCGCGGACCAAGGGACAGTCCGGCCGCAGGACCAGGGAACAATAGAGATTGCCCCTGGGCGAGGCCCAGCCGCGGCCCTGGCGCCCGCGCCCCCTTGTCTGTTCCAGCGCCCAGACCAGCGTGCCGTCCTCGGCGCCGCCCAGCGCCAGCTCGCGCGCGGTGTCGTTGGTGCTCTCGACCCGCTCCAACGCGACCAGGCGATAGGCGGGCGGAAGGCTGGGCGCGCGCCCGGTCATGCCTAGTTGATGCTGAGCGATTTGGCGGCGGCCTCGGCCGCGACGAACACCGGCCAGCAGAACACGAAGAACAGCAGCGTGACCGCGGCGCTCAAGCCCATGACGGCCGCCACGCCCGCCTCGGGCCGGTCGAAGCCCTGGGCCGGCTCGTCCATGAACATGATCTGGACGATGCGGATGTAGTAGTAGGCGCCCACCACGCTGGCCAGCATGCCGATCACGGCCAGCGTATAGAGCCCGGCCTCGATCGCCGCCAGGAACACGAACAGCTTGCCGAAGAACCCGGCCAGCGGCGGCAGGCCGATCAGCGACAGCAGAAAGATGGCGAAGGCGTAGGCCACCTTGGGCTGCGAGCGCGCCAGGCCCGCGAGGTCGGATATCGTCTCGACCATCCGGCCCTGACGCTTCATCGACAGGATGCAAGCGAAGGCGCCGAGATTCATGAACAGGTACGTGGCCATGTAGATCAGCACGCCGCGCACGCCCGCGGGCGTGCCCGCGGCCAGCCCCACCCGCGCATAGCCGACATGGCCGATCGAGCTGTAGGCCATCAGCCGCTTGATGCTGGTCTGGTTGATTGCGGCCAGCGCGCCCAGGATCATCGAGGCGATCGCCACCACCACCACGATCTGGCGCCACTCCAGCATCAGCGGCCCGAACGGCCCGGTCATGACGCGGGTGAACAGCGCGATCGCGGCGATCTTCGGCGCCACGGAGAAGAAGGCGGTCACGGGCGTGGGCGCGCCCTCGTACACGTCGGGCGTCCACATGTGGAACGGCACGGCCGACACCTTGAACGCCAGCCCCGCCATCACGAACATGAGGCCGACGATCAGCCCGACCGGCGCCGCGCCCTGCGCGCCTTGCTGGAACAGCTTGGCCAGGACCGCGAAATTGGTGCTGCCGGCGAAGCCGTAGACCAGCGAGCAGCCGTACAGCAACATGCCCGAGGACAGCGCGCCGAGAACGAAATACTTGAGACCCGCCTCGGTCGAGCGCACCTCGTCGCGCTTGAAGGCGGCGACCACGTAAAGCGACAGGCTTTGCAGCTCCAGGCCGATATAGAGCGAGATGAGGTCGTTGGCCGAGACCATCATCATCATGCCCAGGGTCGCGAACAGCACCAGCACGGGATACTCGAACCGCGCCATGCCCTCGCGCCGGGCGTATTCCTGCGACATGACGAGCGTCAGCGCCGAGCCGCCGAGCACCAGCAGCTTCATGAACAGGGCGAAATGGTCGGCCACGAACTGGCCGTGGAAGACGACGCCGCGCGCGGGCGTGACCGCCACCGTCAGAACGCCGGCAAAAGCCAGCGCGCCGACCGCCAGCCACATGCATATGCGCGTCGAGTCCCGCTTGCGGAACGCGCCCAGCATCAGCAGCGCCATGGCGGCGAAGGCGAGCCAGATCTCGCCCAGGGCCGGCACGGGATCGTGCATCACGGGGATCATCGCTTCGCGGTCCCGGTTTCAAGCGCGGCCGAGGCGGTGCGCTGGGCGTTGAAGTTCTTGATCAGCTCGGCCACCGACGGCTCGACCGGCTTCAGGAACAGGTTGGGAAACACGCCCATGATGAACACCAGCGCGATCAGCGGCGCGAACACCGCCACCTCGCGCGGGTTCATGTCGAGGATGCCCTTCAGGTCGGCGCGCTCGAGCTTGCCGAACACCACGCGGCGATACAGCACCAGCATGTAGGCCGCGCCCAGCACCATGCCCGTGGCCGCCAGCGCGCACACCCAGGTGCTGACCTGGAACGCGCCGAACAGCACCAGCACCTCGCCCACGAAGCCCGAGGTGCTGGGCAGGCCGACCGAGGCAAGCACGAACACCATGAACGTGAAGGCGTATTTCGGCATGCGCTCGACCAGCCCGCCGTAGCGCGCGATCTCGCGCGTGTGCATGCGGTCGTACACCACGCCGACGCACAGGAACAGGGCGGCCGAGACGATGCCGTGGCTCAGCATCTGGAAAATCGCGCCCTGAACCCCCTGCATGGTGAGCGTGAAGGTGCCGATGGTGACGAAGCCCATATGCGCCACGGAGGAATAGGCGATCAGCTTCTTCATGTCGTCCTGGGCCAGCGCCACCAGCGAGGTGTAGATCACCGCCACGATGCTGAGGAAATAGACCAGCGGCGTGAAATAAACGCTGGCGTCGGGCAGCATCGGCAGCGAGAACCGCAGGAATCCGTACCCGCCCATCTTCAGCAGCACGCCGGCGAGCATCACCGAGCCCGCGGTCGGCGCCTCGACATGCGCGTCGGGCAGCCAGGTATGCACCGGCCACATCGGCACCTTGACCGCGAACGAGGCGAAGAACGCCAGCCACAGCCAGGTCTGCATCCCCCTCGGAAACACGTGCGCCATGGCCGTGGGGATGTCGGCGTTGCCCACCTCGCGGTAGATCGCCAGCATCGCCAGCAGCATCAGCACCGAGCCGAGCAGCGTGTACAGGAAGAACTTGAACGCGGAATAGACCCGCCGCGGCCCGCCCCACACCCCGATGATCAGGAACATCGGGATCAGCACCGATTCGAAGAACACGTAGAACAGGAACAGGTCGAGCGCGCAGAACGTGCCGACCATCAGCGTTTCGAGCGCCAGGAACGCCACCATGTATTCGCGCACACGCTGGGTGATCGCCTCCCAGCTCGCCAGCACGCACAACGGCGTCAGCAGCGTGGACAGCAGCACGAAGAACAGCGAGATGCCGTCCACGCCCATGTGGTAGTCGATGGCGTAGCCCTTGATCCACTCCGCGCGCTCGACGAACTGGAACCGGGCGCTGCCCGGATCGAACCCGATCCAGATGAACAGCGACAGCACGAAGGTGGCCAGCGACGTCCACAGCGCCGCGTAGCGCGACACGCGCGCCACCGCCGCCTCGTCGCCGCGCTGCAGCAGGATGAACGCCGCGCCCACCAGCGGCAGGAACGTGGTGACGCTGAGGATCGGAAACCCGCCCATCGCGCTCACCCCGCCCGCGCCAGCAGGTACCACGACACCAGCAGCACCACGCCGATCAGCATGGCGAAGGCGTAGTGGTAGAGATAGCCGGTCTGGAGCAGCCCGGCGCGACGCGCCAGCGACTGGGTGGTGGCGGCGATGCCGTCGGGGCCGAGGCCGTCGATGATCGCGCCGTCGCCGCCCTTCCACAGCACGCGGCCGAGGCGCATCGCCGGCTCGACCAGCACGTTCCAGTACAGCTCGTCGAAATACCATTTGTTGAGCAGGAACAGGTAAAGCCCGCGGAAGCGCGCCGCCAGCGCCGTGGGCAGCCCCGGCATCAGCACGTACATGACGTAGGCCAGCGCGATGCCCGAAAGCGCCATGCCCAGCGGCAGCAGCTTGACCCAAAGCGGCACGTGATGCGCGGCCTCGATGGCGTCGTGCGCCGGCAGCACCAGCAGCGACTTGCCCCAGAAATCCCCGCGCCCCTCGCCCACGAAGGCGTCGTAGCCCAGATAGCCCGCGAACGCCGCGCCAGCCGCAAGGCCGAACAGCGGGATCAGCATCACCCAACCCGACTCGTGGACATGCTCCATCGTGTGATGGTCGGCGCGCGGGGGCCCGTGGAAGGTCATCAGCAGCAGGCGCCAGGAATAGAACGCGGTCATGAACGCCGCCGCCGTGCCCATGGCATAGGCGAACAGCCCCACCGGGCTGTGCGCGGCGAAGGCGGCCTCGAGGATCATGTCCTTGGAAAAGAAGCCGGCGAAGAACGGGCTTCCCGCCAACGCCAGCGAGCCGATCCACATCACGGCATAGGTGTAGGGCACCGTCTTCCAGATGCCGCCCATCTTGCGCATGTCCTGCTCGCCCGCCATGGCGTGGATCACCGAGCCCGCGCCCAGGAACAGCAGCGCCTTGAAAAAGGCGTGGGTGTAGAGGTGGAACATGGCCGCGCCATAGGCCGAAACGCCCGCGGCGAAGAACATGTAGCCGAGCTGGCTGCACGTGGAATACGCGATCACCTGCTTGATGTCGTTCTGCACCAAGCCCACGGTGGCGGCGAAAAAGGCGGTGGCCGCGCCGACCACGGCGACCACGTTCAACGCCGCCGGCGCGTACTCGAACATCGGCGACAGGCGGCAGACCATGAACACACCGGCCGTCACCATGGTGGCGGCGGGGATCAGGGCCGAAACCGGCGTGGGGCCTTCCATCGCGTCGGGCAGCCAAGTGTGCAGGCCAAGCTGCGCCGACTTGCCCATGGCGCCCACGAACAAAAGCAGGCACAGCACGGTCAGCGCGTGGAAGTCCCAGTTGAGGAAATGCAGCGTGGCGTCGGCCTTGCCCGGCACGGCGGCGAACAGCTCGGCGAAGGTCACGGACTGGAACAGAAGGAACGTGCCGAAGACGCCCAGCGCGAATCCAAAATCGCCGATGCGGTTGACGATGAAGGCCTTGATGGCCGCGTCGTTGGCCGACGGCTTGTGGTACCAGAACCCGATCAGCAGATACGAGCACAGGCCCACGCCCTCCCAGCCGAAGAACAACTGGATCAGGTTGTCGGCGGTCACCAGCATCAGCATGGAGAAGGTGAACAGGCTGAGATAGGCCATGAAGCGCGGCTTGTGCGGGTCGTGGTCCATGTAGCCGACGGAATAGACGTGGATCAGGGCCGAGACGACCGTGACCACGAACACCATCACGGCGCTTAAGGAATCCAGGCGCAACGCCCAGGACAGCTCGAGGTCGCCCGAGGCGATCCAGGTGGCCAGCACGATGTCGCGCGCGTGGCCCAGCACCGCTACGTCGTACAGCAGGAACGGCGCGATCAGCCCCGAGGCGATCATCGCGCCGCAGGTGACGTATTGCGCGCCGCGGTCGCCGATGAAGCGGCCGAACATGCCGGCCACGAACGCCGCGATGAGCGGCAGGAAGACGCAGAGGACGTACATCGCCTGGGCTCAGCCCTTCATCATGTTGATGTCTTCCACCCAGATGGTCGCGCGGTTGCGGAAATAGACCACCTGGATGGCGAGCCCGATGGCCGCCTCGGCCGCCGCCACGGTCAAGACGTACATGGCGAAGTCCT
>JBQTIS010000280.1:0-6152 GCA_052387895.1 Rhodospirillales bacterium
GACGCACACCGCCGGCGCGGCCGACCTCGCCGCCGTCGCCCGGGGGGCGGGCATCAAGCGCAGCGCGGTCGTCCGCGATCCCACGCAGCTCGAGCGCTGGCTCGCCGGCCTGTTCGGGAAGCCGGGCCCTTGCTTCGCGGCGATAAAGGTGCGCGCCGAGGACATGCCATTGGCGCTGCCGCCCAAGGACGGCACCGAACTCAGGACGCGGTTCAGGAAGGCGCTGGGCTTGGGCTGACGCCCAGTCGGGCGATGGCTAGTGCGTGTCGAACCGGGGCAGGCCGTCCGCGATCTCGTAGTAGTCGCCCTTGTGCGCCACGTAGATGTGCTTGTCGAGCTTGACCCCCGTGGGCCCGTCGAGCGTGCCGGCGGCGATCGAGGTGTGTCCCGCCTTGTCGTGCTGCCAGAACAGGCTCGACCCGCATTCGCGGCAGAAGCCGCGCCGCGCGAAGCCGGAGGAGCGGTACCAGGCCAGGCCCCGCTGCTCGGTCAGCTTGAGGCGCGGCTTGTCCACGGCGGTATAGGCGCCGGCATGGCCGTGCCATTTCCGGCACTGGCCGCAATGGCACAGGCTGACCGCGCGCAACGGGCCCGCAGCCTCGTAGCGCACCGCGCCGCACAGGCATCCGCCGGTGAATTTCCCTTCCGCCATTCCAAGCTCCCTTTGTTTGCGCCGATTATACCATCCCGCTAGGTTGCGGCGATGATCCTCTCCGTCAACCTGCCGCGCGTGCGCGAACTGGCGCGGCGCGCGGAACGTGCGCTCGACGTGGGCGGCTGGTTCCGGCCGCTGAACCTCGCCACCCACGTGCTCGACGTGATGCCGTTCGCCACGCGCCATCGCCAGAATCCGCTCGACCCGGAAGACCGGGAACGCTTCACCGCCGCCACCTGGACGGTTCACGACGCCTGCCGCGCCCCCTGGCCCTATCCCGACAAGTTCTTCGATTTCAGCTTCTGCTCGCACACGATCGAGGACCTGCGCGACCCGATCGCGGTGTGCGCCGAGCTGCTGCGCGTGTCCAGGGCCGGCTACATCGAAACCCCGTCGCGCGAGCGCGAGAGCTTCTGCAAGCACCGCTTCTTCGCGCTCAAGACGGCCCTGGGCCGCATGCCGCCGGTCGGCTTCGACCATCACCGCTGGCTGGTCGAGTTGGACGGCGGCCATCTGCGCTTCCTGGCCAAGGACCAGCGGCTGTCAGCGGACCGGCGCAACTTCATCACCCGAAGCGACCTGGGCCGCAAATTGACCGAGGCGGAAAGCGGCCTGGGCCTGTTTTGGAAAGGCGCCTTCACCTTCGAGGAGGCGTTCCTCGACGACACGGCCAAGCTGCGTGCCTGGCGCGACTCGGCGCTGGCCCGCCTGCGCGCCGCCCCTCGGCGATAACCGGCACGGACCCGCGGTTCTCCGCGCGGCCGGGCGGCGGACGTTTATCATTGCGAGCGGGATTTGCGCTGCGTCTTACTTTCGGTCTATCATGCCGGTTGGTTGTGCCACACGCAACAATTGCGCGTTCACGCGATGCCCCGTTTCAACCCGATGCGCTGGAACGTCCCGTTGCTGAAGCGCCTGGTGCCGGGGATCAGGCGGCGCCGGGCGTCGCGGTCGGCCACGCGCGGATTCACCCTCGGGCGATCCGGCGCCGGGCTGTTTCTGCTCCAGGTCGGAAACTTCGTCGACCGCCAGGTGGCGTTCTACGACGATTACGAATCGGCGCAGATCGATTTCCTCTTGGCGGCGATCCGGCGTGAGCGCTGCGAGCTGTTCGTCGATGTCGGCGCCAATTTCGGCTACTACGCCGTGCGCGTGGCCTTGGAGACCGAGGCGCCGCACGTCGTCGCGGTGGAGTGCGACCCGCGCAATTTCGACCAGCTGCGCGCCAACCTGTTCCTCAACGGCCTGTCGGAACGGGTCGAAACCCACGCCCTGGCGCTGGGCGAACGCGCGGGCAACGGGCATCTCGCCCTCGCGCCCGCCACGCACACCGGCCAAACCGCGCTCGCCCCGCACGACGCGGGCCGGCCGGTCGCGGTGGCGGCGCTGGACGACCTGCTGAACCCGCGCGGCGCGCGGGTCGCGGTCAAGATCGACGTCGAGGGCCATGAGCGCCGGGTATTGGCGGGGATGCGCCGCCTGCTGGCGCTGAACCGCTGCGTGCTGCAGATCGAATCCTTCCCCGGCCAAGCCGCGGGCCTCGCCGCCGATCTCGCCGCCCAGGGTTACGCGGCCGTGCACCGCGTGGGCGACGACCATTTCTTCATGCGCCACGGCGAAAGCGCGGCCGCCGCGCCGGTCCGGCGCACGGCCTGAGCGGAAACCGCTTTCACGTTCGCTCCACGGCCGCTTGCGCCGGAAACGCCGGCGGGGCACAGTCCGCCCATGCGCATCGACATCTTCTCCGACGTGATCTGCCCGTGGTGCTTCATCGGCAAGAAGCGCCTGGAAAAGGCGCTGACCATCCGCCCGCCGGCGGAGCTGACGGTGCAGTGGCGCGCGTTCCAGCTCAATCCCGATATGCCGGCCGGCGGCATGGACCGCAAGGCCTATCTCGAAGCCAAGTTCGGCGGGCCCGAGGCCGCCCAGCGCATCTACGACAACGTGCGCGCCGCCGGCGCCAAGGAGCGCATCCCGTTCGCCTTCGAGCGCATTCCGCGCACGCCCAACACGGTCGCGGCCCACCGGCTGATCCGCTTCGGCATGCGCGGCGGCCGGCAGGACGAAACCGTGTCGGCGCTGTTCCAGGCCTATTTCATCGACGGGCGCGACATCGGCGACGCGGCCACGCTCCAGCGCATCGCCGCCGAGGCCGGGCTGGACGAAAAGGCCGCCTCCGACTACCTCGCCGGCACGCAAGACGCCGACGACGTGCTGGCCGAGGACCTGTACGCGCGCAAGATCGGCATCGGCGGCGTGCCGTGCTTCATCTTCGACGGCAAGTACGCGGTCTCGGGCGCCCAGGAGCCCGAGGCGTTCCTGCCGGTGTTCGACCTGATCGCCAGGGGCGGCGACGCGCAAGAGGCGCAGGCGACCTGAAGCGCTCACCCGCCCTCCGCCTCGCTGCGCTCGGCTTCGTGCGCCCTCTCCCGCGCCATGCGCGGGAGAGGGAGGGACCCGCCGGAGCGTCACCGTAGGCGGGAGGGTGAGGGCTTCCCCCGCTACGCCGCCATTTGCGCCATGTCCCCCAATATGCGCGAGAGATGCTTCATCCGCTCGGCCGGGTCGTGCCAGTCCCCGGCGAACACCAGGCGCTGGTCGGGCCTCAGCTTGACGCCGCCCCGGCTGCGCTGGATGTAGGCGATCAGCTTGTCGGGATTCTTGAACTTGTTCCGGCGCAGCGCCACCACGGCGCCCTTGGGGCCCGCCTCGACCTTCTCCACGCCCGCGTCGCGGCACAGCCGCTTCATGGCGACGATCTCCAAAAGGTTCTCGACCTCGGCGGGCATGGGGCCGAAGCGGTCCACCAGCTCGGCGGCGAAGGCGTCGATCTCCTGGCGGTCCAGCATCGCCGCGACGCGGCGATAGAGCGAAAGCCGCGCGTCCAGGTCGGGCACGTAGCCCTCGGGGATCAAGACCGGCGCGCCGACGGCGAGCTGCGGCGTCCATTCCGCCTCGCGCGTCCGCTGGGCGCCCCGCGCCTCGGCCACCGCGTCCTCGAGCATCTGCTGGTACAGCTCGATGCCGACCTCCTTGATGTGGCCGGACTGCTCCTCGCCCAGAAGATTGCCGGCGCCGCGTATGTCCAGGTCGTGGCTGGCCAAAGTGAAGCCCGCGCCCAGCTGGTCGAGGCTCTGCATCACCTCGAGCCGGCGCGTGGCGCCGGCCGAGGTCGAGCGGTCGGCCGCCAGCGTGAGGTAGGCATAGGCGCGGGTCTTGCCGCGCCCCACCCGCCCGCGCAACTGGTAGAGCTGAGCCAGGCCGAACATGTCGGCGCGGTGGACGACGATGGTGTTGGCGGTGGGGATGTCGAGGCCGGATTCGACGATGTTGGTCGAGAGCAGCACCTCGAACGCCCCGTCGTAGAAGCCTTCCATCGCCCTTTCCAGCTGCCGGCCCGCCATCTGGCCGTGCGCCACGGCGATCTTGACCTCCGGCACCAGGCGCCGGAGGCGCTCCTCCAGCTTGGGCAGGTCCTCGATGCGCGGGCAGACGTAGAACACCTGCCCGCCGCGGTGCTGCTCGCGCAGGATCGCCTCGCGGATCACGACGGGGTCGTAGGGCAGGATGAAGGTGCGGATCGCCAGGCGGTCCACCGGCGGGGTGGCGATGATGCTCATCTCGCGCACGCCCGACAGCGCCAGTTGCAGCGTGCGCGGGATCGGCGTCGCGGTCAGCGTCAGTACGTGCACGTCGGCCTTGAGCTGCTTCAGCCGCTCCTTCTGCTTGACGCCGAAATGCTGTTCCTCGTCCACCACCAGAAGGCCCAGGTTCCTGAACTGGATGCCCTTGGCCAACAGCGCGTGGGTGCCGATCACGATGTCGATCTTGCCCTCGGCCAGCTCCTTTTTTACCAGGGCCGCGTCCTTGGCCGCGACCAGGCGCGAGAGCTGCCCCAGGCGCACCGGCAGCCCGGCGAAGCGCTGGCTGAACGCGCGGTAGTGCTGGCGCGCCAGCAGCGTGGTCGGCACCACCACGGCCACCTGCGCGCCGCTCAGCGCCGTCTCGAACGCCGCGCGCAGCGCCACCTCGGTCTTGCCGAAGCCCACGTCGCCGCAGATCAGCCGGTCCATCGGCTTGCCCGCGGCCAGGTCGTCGATGGTCTCGGCGATGGCGCGCTCCTGGTCCTCGGTCTCGGGCCAGGGAAAGCGCGCGCAGAACTCCTGGTAAAAGCCCTCCGCGGGAACCAAGGTCATGCCCTCGCGCAGCTTGCGCTCGGCCGCCACGCTGATCAGCGCGTCTGCCATGTCCTTCAGGCGCTGCTTGACGCGCGCCCTTCGCGCCTGCCAGGCGGCCCCGCCGAGCTTGTCGAGCGGCGCGCCCGAATCGGCCGCGCCGTAACGCGACAGCACCTCGACGTTCTCCACCGGGATGAACAGCCGGTCCCCGCCGAGATAGGCGACGCGCAGGCAGTCGTGCGGCGCGCCCGCGATGTCGAGGGTCTCCAGCCCGCGGTACTGGCCGATGCCGTGCTCGACATGGACCACGAAATCGCCCTCGCCCAGGGCCGACAGCTCGCCGATGATGCGGTCGGCCCGGCGCTTGCGGCGCGCCGAGGGCCGCGCCAGGCGCTCGCCCAGGATGTCCTGCTCGCCGACGACCGCGAGCGTGGGCGTCGTGAAGCCGCGCTCGACCGGCAGCACCGCGAAGGCGATCGTGGCGGCGGGCAGCGCCTCGGCTTCGGGCCAGTCGGCGGCCGGCTTCTGCGCGGTCAACCCGTGCTGGCGCAACAGCGAGGACAGCCGTTCGCGTGCGCCCAGGGTGAAGGCGGCGACGACGACCCTGCGGCCCGCGGCGATTTCGGCCTGGAGGTGCTCGCGCACCGTGTCGAGCAGCCGCCCGTCCGGCCGGGCGCGCGCCTCGGCGAAATCGCGGCCAAGCCTGCCGCCGGCGTCGCTGCCCTGGCCTTCCGGCGGGGCGAAGGGCGCGAGCTCGAAAACCGCGCGATTTCCTGTGTTTGCGTCCAATTCCTCGCGCGTCAGATAAAGCCGGTCCGGGGGCAGCGGACGATAGACCGGCGCCTCGTCCGCAATTCCCCTGGCGCCCGCGGCCGGGCTGCGCGCGATCACCCGCCGCGCCTCGTAGAACTCGGCGATCTGTTGCAGGCGTTCGGCGATCGCGTCCGCGACGCCCCGGTCCTGGGTCACGGGCGCGCCGGGCGGCAGGTAGTCGAACAGGGTTTCCAGCTTCTCCGCGAACAGCGGCAGGAAATGCTCCATCCCCGCGTGGCGATGCCCGGCCGTGACCGCTTCGTACAGCGGATCCTCGCCCGCCAGGGCGCCGAACGCCGCGCGATAGCCGGTGCGGAAGCGCGTGATCGCCGCTTCGTCGAGCATCGCCTCGCTGACGGGCTGCAGTCGGAAGCCCGGGCGTTCCGCGCCGCTGACCTGGGTCATCGGGTCGAAGGCGCGCGCCGCCTCCAGCACGTCGCCGACCAAATCGAGCCGCACCGGCTCGTCCGAGCCGGGCGGGAACAGGTCGACGATGCCGCCGCGCA
>JBQTIS010000281.1:0-1934 GCA_052387895.1 Rhodospirillales bacterium
CGCCGAATCGGAACAGGCGGTGCAGCAGGCGACCAACAACCTTCAGGCGATCCGCACGGCCTATGCCCAGGCGCAGCAGGCGGGCCAGGGCGCGCCGGCCGCGCCAGGCGGAGCCGACCTCTCAGCGCAGCTCCTGGCGCTGCAAGGGCGCTTCAACGCGCTCAATGCCGCGACGGGGCGCTTGCGGTCGGCGGCGCGCGAGATGGAAGCCTTGGCGGGCCAGTTGAACACGGCATATCTCGCGGCCTCAAAGATCCGTTCCGAGATGGACAAAGTCGCCGATGAAATCGACAACGCCGATCCCCACCTCCTGGTCAGGAACGCGCTCGAGCCTTCCCGGAGCCGAGTTAGGGGCATCGAGAGTCGGCTGCAAGTCGCCAACCGGGTAACGAGCTGCGCCGCCGAATTCGACGCGGCGGCGGCGGCGCTGGAGCAGAAGCTCGCCCTCGTTTCCACCAAGCTCGCCACGGCCGGCAACGCGGTCAATGCGGCAAGCGCCGTTCCGCCCCCGTCGGTCCAGGTGAGCGACATCGAGGCGATCTTCAACACCGCGCGGCCCCTGGCCGACGCCGCCGCCAACGCGGCGACCAACGCGGTGCGCTGCCACGCGGCGGCCGACGCGACGTTCCGGCAGGCGGCGGCGCCACCGCCGCCGCCCGTGGTCACACCGCCGCGGCCGCCCGTCGCGCCGCCGCCCACGCCGCCGCGCCCGCCGGTGGTCGGGGGCGGAACGCCGCCGCCCACAGGCGGCCCGGGCCTCACCTGCCACTATATGGACCGCAACCCCCAGCGCTACAGCGTCACGGTCTACGACCGCAAGGACTGCCCGGTGCTGCCCACGGGCGAGCGGCCGGTCGCGACCGCGCCCTCGGGCCCGCCGCCCCAGATGCGCCAGGAACCCGGCAACTTCGCGGGCCGTTGGATCAGCCATGACAACAAACGGGGTCTGCAGCTTAGCCAATCGAGTGGAGGAACGTCGCTCTCGGGAACGGCCCGGTTGTACGAAGCAGTACGCGGCGACAACAGCAATCGGCGCACAGGCCAATCGACGCTGAGTTGCCAGGTGAACGGCAATCAGGCGGTCTGCAAGGAAAGCGGCAACTACATCGACAGGGACAAGGATATCGCGTTCACGAGCGAGATCACCATGAGTCTGTCGGGAAATAATGCCTTGAGCACGCGAACCAGGATCCTGACCGCGACGCCGCGATGGAAAATATCGCAGCACTATCAGCTGGACCTGCAGGCGGGGACTGTCTTTAGCACCCCCTATACGCGGTAGTAGGGGCGCCGCCGCGCCGGCGGGCTCGCGGGCTCGGGCGCCGCCGGCCGGCGCAAGCCGCCGATGTCGCCCGAGCGGCTCTTGGAGGCGGGGGTGCTGCTGCTCCAGTTCCGCTACCTGAGGCCGCCGGAGGAAAAGCTTTGAGCCGCAAGCTTTAAGCTCTAAGCTTGCGGCTTATCGCTTATACGGTTTACGGCTTCCCCATGCCCATCGAGCAGCGCCCGTTCGGCCGTACTGGACACCGGAGCAGCGCCGTGATCTTCGGCGCGGCGGCGCTGGCGCGCGTGGACCAGGCCACCGCCGACCGCGCGCTCGACCTGTTGGCGGAATGGGGCGTCAACCACATCGACACCGCCGCGCGCTACGGCGACGCGGAGCTGCGGATCGGCGACTGGATGAAGCGGCGCGGCAACCGCGCGCAATACTTCCTCGCCACCAAGACCGGCGAGCGCGACCGAGCCGGCGCCTACGACAGCATCCGCCGCTCGTTGGAAAGGCTCAAGACCGACCGGGTGGACCTGATCCAGCTGCACGCGCTCTACCACCCCGACGAATGGGACCGGGCGCTGGGGCCGGGCGGGGCCTTGGAGGCGTGCGTCGAGGCGCGCCGGCAGGGGCTGGCGCGCTTCATCGGCGTCACCGGCCACGGCTG
>JBQTIS010000282.1:0-2802 GCA_052387895.1 Rhodospirillales bacterium
GCTCGCGGAACGCCAGGCCGATGGCGCGCGACTGCGCCCGTCCGTCGGCCGACAGGTTGCGCTGCTGCGCGCAGTCCTCGAGATTGCCCTCGTTCGGGTCCTTGTAGTTGGGCGTCTCGCCGTGGCGGAAATAGACGATGAAGCCGCCCCCGCGCAGCTGCTCGATCAGCCCGGCGGACATGCGCGGAGGCTTGGGCTTCGACGGCGCGGACCCGGCGGTCTGCGCCAAGGCCGCCGACGCGGCCAGGCACAGCGCGGCGGCGAACGAAATTGCGCGGCGGATCATGGGCGGCCCTTCCCGCCCGTAACCCTACCGGCCGGCGCGCTTCGCCGCCCGTCACATCTGCGGGAGAATTGCGGTCGCGCCGCCGCTCAGGGCCGCGCCAGCAGCAGTTCGGCGATCTGAACGGCGTTGAGGGCCGCGCCCTTCAAAAGCTGGTCGCCGGACGCGAACAGGCAGACCGCCCGCCCGCCGGGATCGCTCAAGTCCCGGCGGATGCGGCCGACCAGGATGTCGTCCTGGCCCGAAGCGTCCCTGGGCATGGGAAAGTAGTTGCGCGCCGGCTCGTCCACGACGCGCACCCCCGGCGCGCCCGCCAGCAGCGCGCGAACCTCGGCCGGCGTTATCGGGTTCTCGCATTCGAAGGTGACGGCGGCGCAATGGGCGCGCAGCACAGGCACGCGCACGCAGGTGGCCGAGACGCGAATCTCCGGGTCGCCGAAGATCTTGCGCGTTTCCCGCATCACCTTGGTCTCCTCGCCGTTGTAGCCCGTTTCCGGGTCGATCGCCGTGTTGTGGCTGAACAGGTTGAAGGCGTAGGGATGCGGCAGCACGCGCGGCTTGTAGTCGCGCCCTTCCAGGTACGCGCGGGTGGATTGCACCAGCTCGTCCATCGCCGCAGCGCCCCCGCCCGAGGCCGCCTGGTAGGTCGAAACGATCAGGCGCCGGATGCGGTTCCTGCGGTGGATCGGCCACAGCGGCGTGATCGCGACGATGGCCGAGCAGTTGGGATTGGCGATGACGCCGCGATGCTCCGCGATCGCGCCCGCGTTGATCTCGGGAATCACCAGCGGCACATCAGGGTCCATGCGGAAGGCCGAGGAGTTGTCGATCACGACGGCGCCCGCGCGCACCGCGACGGGCGCGTACTGCCGGGAGATCGCCGCGCCCGCCGAGAACAGCGCCAGGTCCACGCCGGCGAAGCCGCGCTCGTCCAGCTCCTCGACCACCAGCGCCTCGCCCTTGAAGGCGAGCGTCTTGCCGGCCGAGCGCGCCGAGGCCAAGAGCCTCAGGCCGCGCAGCGGGAACTTGCGGACGTCCAGGCAGCGCAGCAGCTCGACGCCGACCGCGCCGGTCGCGCCGACGACGGCGACGACGGGCTCGGCCGCGACCGTCGATCGCGCGCGATCCGATTTGGGCCGTGCCTTCGCGGCCGACGGAATCGGCCGCGAAAATATCGAGGACTTCAAGCCGGAATCGGCGGCGCGCATGCCTGTCTCCTTGGGTTTGGCCGGGAGACGGGCGCCTTTTGAAACTCGAAGGCCCCGTCCGTTGCCGGCGGGGCCTTTCGGGTCGTTATGCCGCTGACTTCAGCGCGCGCGAACCCGTG
The DNA here is from genome assembly GCA_052387895.1 of Rhodospirillales bacterium. Lineage (GTDB taxonomy): Bacteria > Pseudomonadota > Alphaproteobacteria > JAEULC01 > JAEULC01 > JAEULC01. The sequence goes on from JBQTIS010000282.1 coordinate 1,611, forward strand.
AAGCCCCGCCCTGGGCGGTCTTCTTCGCGGTCTTGCGCTTGAGCGTCAGCGAGAACATGGCGGGGAGGCTACTGTCTGCGCCACTGCCTGTAAAGGGCAAACAGGCCAACCACCGAGGCGCAGAGACACAGAGCCCGAAGCATCGTCGCGCGGACCGGGGCCGCGCATTCGTTTCCTTTCCGTGCCTCCGTGTCTCCGTGGTTTCCTATCCGGCGGTCTTGGCCGGGGCGGCGGCGGAGGCGGGCGCCGGGGGCTGCGCCGGCGCGCCCTGGGCGCGCTCGTTGCTCTGCACGCCCAGCATCTTGAGCTTGCGGTGCAGCGCCGAGCGCTCCATGCCGACGAAGCTGGCGGTGCGCGAGATGTTGCCGCCGAAGCGCGTGACCTGGGCCAACAAGTACTCGCGCTCGAACACCTCGCGCGCGTCGCGCAGCGGCAGGCCCATGATCTCGCCGCCCTTGTCCCATTTCAGCACCGCCGGGGTGATCGCGCCGATTTCCGGCGGCAGCATGTCGGCGCGGATCGGCTCGTCGTGCTTGCCCGGCGCCATGATCAAGAGCCAGTCGATGACGTTGCGAAGCTGCCGCACGTTGCCCGGCCAGTCGTAGGACTGGAGCGCCGCCATCGCGTCCATGCCGATCTCGCGCCGCGCCATGCCCGAGGTCTCGGCCGCGCGCTGCATGAAATGGTCGATCAGCACCGGGATGTCCTCGCGCCGCTCGCGCAAGGGGGGCACCGTGATCGGCACGACGTTGAGCCGGTAGAACAGATCCTCGCGGAACCGCCCCTGCCCCATCTCCTCGGCCAGGGCGCGGTTGGTGGCCGCCACCACGCGCACGTCCACCTGCACGCGCGTGCCGCCGCCCACGCGCTCGAAGGTCTGGTCCTGCAGCACGCGCACGATCTTGCCCTGGGTCTCGAGCGGCATGTCGGCCACCTCATCGAGCAGCAGCGTGCCACCGTGCGCGTCCTCAAGCGTGCCCACCTTGGCAGGGCCTTCCAGGCCATCGGTGCCGGTCTCGGTGCCGAACAGCTCAACCTCCAGGCGCTCGGGCCGCATGGTCGCGCAGTTGACCACGATGAAGGGGCCGTTGACCCGACGCGAATTGCGATGCAGCAGGCGTGCCACCACTTCCTTGCCGGAGCCGGCGGGGCCGGTGATCAGCACGCGACTGCCGGTTGGCGCCACCCGCTC
>JBQTIS010000283.1:0-6407 GCA_052387895.1 Rhodospirillales bacterium
TGTTCTGCCGCTTGAAGGACTTCCGACGCATCGCGACGCGCTACGACAAGCTCGCCAGAAATTACCTCGCCGCCGTCTGCATCGTCGCCACCGTCATATGGTGGCTCGATTGAGTCTGGACCCTAGATCGGCGCGCCCGGTCAATTCGGCTGGGTCGCCGCGTAGGCGCGCTGCAGCCGGCGGTCCAGCGTGACCAATTCGGCCCGCATGGTCCAGGCAAGCCACAGGTAGCTCGCGTCGTAGGCCGACAGCGACGTCTGTTCGGCGAGAAGCAGCGCCTCCGGCTGGTTGATCGGCAGCAGCCGAACGCCAAGGCGGGGAAACATGCCGAATGCCGCGACCAGGCCGTCGCGCATGGCGGGATAGCGCCGAATCTTCTTCAAGCAGACGTTGGCGATCTCGAACGGCAACAGCACCGGGGCCGCAAGCAGCGCGCCTTCGAGCGCGACAGCCACGTCGGTCGATCCGTCCTCGCGGAAAAGCAGCGCGGCAGCCGCGGAAGCGTCGACAACCTTAGTGGCCACGGTCGCGGTCGGCCCGGATCATCGCGGCCGCCTCGGGCGCCGTCTGAATTCCAAGCCGCCTGACCTTCTCCAGCACGGCCAGGGGCGAAAGCGGCGTGGAACGCACTGGCACGGCATCTTCCAGAATCGACAGTAATTCGCCCTGAAGCGAGCGGCGGTTCCTTGCGGCGCGGCGTTTCAAACGGCGCGCCACGGGATCGGGCACGTTCTTGATCGACAGGTCGACCGGCATCGTCGGCTCCAAAACGGTTCCAATATGGAGCTATTATGGCTCCATGGCGGCGCCGCCGCAAGCCGCCCGGGGCGCGGCGCCGGCGATCGGCGCGGACCTTGACGTCGGCATCTCGGCATCCCTAGCCATGCGGCGCGCCCGGCACACCGAAAGCGAGCGCCCGCGCGCCGGTTGCGTATCCCAGGCGGCCGTAGCAATCGAATAAGCAATTAACTAATAAAATTGCGGGATGGACCGGCCGGATTCTTGACGTGGCCTCCCTGGCGATTTGCTAATGTGAAGTGCTTCACAGACTAGGCGAAATAAAAGTGGAGCATCGCCGAGGGGACGCGCACAAGGGGAGGTCACGCCATGAAGCCGATCCTTCTGGCGCCGTCCGCATGCCTGCTCGCCGGCGCGATGGCGGCGGCCGGCGCGTTCTCTTACCCGCGCAATAATTCCGATCGAGACCGAGCGTATAGCCGGCTTCCCGCGCCCGCGGGTCGGGATCGATCGCATGCGCGCAACCCCGAAGAGGAACATTCGTCATGACAGCCAGTGCAGCGAGTTTCCGCCGACTGCTTGCGGCTTTCCTCGGCCTCGCGGCCCTCTCGCCGCTCGCGGCGCCGGAGGCGGCGGCGCAGCAGCGTCACAGAATCCTGGGCTTTATCGATGCGGAACAGCTCCCGGCCGAAGTAAGGGCTGTTTTAGCTCGATGCCACATCGAAGCAAGACCGGCAGCCCCGGGAGCCGTGGTAAGACCGGATGCGGCTCGCAGCGGCCGTTCCGCCGATATCGTGGCGACGCCCGGTAGCGGCGGTCTCAAACAAGCCAAGGGCCAATTTGAGATAGTTGTGGATCTCCAGCCGGGAGAGACGGCAGCGGTTTGGCAATGCGATTTAATGGTCAAGACCGATCAAAATCCACAGGGACGCTCCGTAGGGTTTGGAGGGGATAGTTGTGTGCCGGACAACAATCCGTACTGTCCGGTCCGGGGCAGCCGCGCGTTCGCGCGAGGCCAGATACTTCGGGCTGATCAACAACTACGCTGAGCGCGGATAATGCCGGGCGCCGGCATGCCGCACCCGGCGCGGCCGCGCGCGAACGAGATAACCACATGATCGACTCCCCGAACTCCGCAACAGGAGAAACGCCATGACCGCGCATGTAACGAAGCCCCGCCTACTGCTTGCGGCTCTCCTCGGCCTCGCGGCCTTCTCGTCGCTCGCGGCGGCGGACGCTGCGGCGCAGCAAACGATACGTTTTGTCGGCCAGATCGATGCGACCGGGCTTTCGGCCGAGGTGACGGCGGCAAGCGTATTGTGCACCGGCTCTGCCCAAAGCCAAGAACCAGGGAGGGTCCTTCCACGCATACCGAACACTTCCTCAAACTTTATCGCGGCTGTGCCCGGTGCTGACGGCTTCAAGCAAGTCCAGGGAAGAGTTGAACTCTCTTTTGTGATTCCCCAGGGGTTCAGATTGGCACACTATGATTGCTTTCTAAGGCTACATTTCGGTCAACGCCAGGAGAATGCGGCATTTGGAGAAAACTGCGACATTTGTGCGACCAGGGACAGCCGCTTTGTGGTTCGTGGTGGCCCGGTGCCCTGAGCGCCGATATCTCCGCAGGCCGTTATGCCGCACATTCCGATCGAACGCCACGCCGCTTCGGCCTTGCGCGCGCGCGGCGCGGAGCCGAGCGCGTTGGCGTATCCGCATCGGCGGCGCAGGGGCGAAGCCGCCTGTCCAATAATAAACGCGGCCGCCGCCATCGGCGTCGCGATTGGCGCCTGTCTCGCGGGCGCCGCGTCGGCGCAAAACCCCGCGCCCATCGACCTCGGCACCTTCACCTTCCGCCGGGCCGGAGCCGCGCCGGCGCCAGCCGGCGTTACAGTCGACCAAGGCGCCTTCACCTACCGCCGGGCTGGAGCCGCGCCGGCGCCAGCCGCCGCTGCCGCCGGCCCCGCCGTCGTTAACGTCGATGTAGGCACCCTGACATTCCGCCGCCCCGCCGCCGCAGCCGCTGGTCCCGCAGCCGCGCCGGCGCCCGCCGCCGTCAACGTCGATGTCGGCACGCTTACGTTCCGCCGCCACGCCGCCGTTATCGTCGATGTCGGCACGCTGACGTTCCGCCGCCCCGCCGCCGCGCCGGCGGCGCCCGCCGTCGTCAACGTCGATGTCGGCACCCTCACGTTCCGTCGCCCCGGCGCCGCTCCCGCCGGTCCCGCAGCCGCTCGCGCCGCTCCCGCCGTCGTTAACGTCGACGTCGGCACCCTGACGTTCCGCCGCCCGGCGCGCAAAACGCCGATACCGCCCAACACGCGATGAGCGGCGCGATTCTCTCCTAGGCCAGCGCCGGAAGCCGAAGCCGGGCGGCGTTGCCGGTGGGCTGCAAATGGCGCATCTTGGCGTCTAGGAAACCAAAAGCGTAGGAAATGCCGGCCTGGAAACTCGCTGGGCATGCCGTTGAATTTGCGCGGCGCGCCGAGAGCCCTGTCCAATATCTCGCATATCGGAGGGACGCGATGGGTATCCTGCATTTCACGAGACCGGCATCGATCTTGGCTTTGGCCGTTGCTGCGGCGCTCGGCGCGGCGCGGGCCGAGGCCTATGTGCGCCAGTGCGAATACGAGGTCCGGGTCAAGAGCGACGGCTCGAACATCGGTTCGTTCACGATCCCGCACGGCCACATCATCGCCCATGGCAACTTCCCCGAGGCTGGGGTGGGCGGCGGCGTTCTCGCGGACATCGCGGGCACATCCGAAGCAAGGGCGAAGACGGAAGCGCGCAAGCGCGCCAGGACCTACGCAGCCTTCTGCATCCAAGCCGCTCTTGCAGGCCGCGGGATTCCCAGGCAATGCGTCGAGGACCCAAGTCCGCGGGCCGGCGATGGGGCCATGCTGCTCTACAAGATCCCCGACTTCCGCTTCACCGCCTTGAACGCGCTATGCAAGCGCGCGCAGGAACTCGGCAAGGGCGACCGGATCGCGGACTACACGATTTGGGTTCACACGCGGGAAAGCGGCGATGTATTGCGGGACTGCAAGTTTGAGGGAGTGATCGAAACGAAACGGGACCTTCGCTGCGAGGCCGGCCGGTGGCAGATGCCCGCTGCCCCCGCGGCCCAGGGCGAGGACCATCTTGCCGGGCGGTGCAAGCCGGCCGTCAGCGTCGGAGCAGAGGTACAACACGGCGACATCGGCACCGCGGAGACCAGGGCGAGACACCTCGCCATCGAACGGTGGAGCCAACAAGTGCGGCAAACCTATTCGCGCGACGCCGCGGTCAACGCCTTGTCCGACTGGAATCGCTCCTTCCGACTCCGTTCGGGACCAAGGGAGGCCGACGGCATGAAGTGCGAGAGCTACCGCAACCCCCGGCCCGATTCGATGTCGTCCGCGTCCTGCGTCGCTACTGGACGGCCCTGCTACTAGGGGCCTGGGCGATCTTATCGCCGCGATTCGGCCGCGCGCGCAGGCGCGATGGCTGCGGCGGCGCTCAATGCGTGGACCGTCAGCGCCGCGCCCCGCCGCGCCGGCGCTGGCGGCAAACGCTCGCGCGCCGGTTGCGTATCCCAGGCGGCTATGGCAACCGATCAAGCATTTAACTAATAAAATTTCAGGCTCGGCCGGCCGGCTACTTGTCGTGACCTTGCCCGCGATTTGCTAGTGTGAAGCGCCTCATAGACAAGGCCAAATAAAAGAACAGGATGACCGAGGGGACGCGCGCAAGGGGAGGTCACGCTATGAAGCCATTCCTTCTGGCACTGTCCGCATGCCTGCTCGCCGCCGGCCCGGCCTGGGCGCTGGAACGCAACTGCGACTACGACATCAAGGTCAAGAGCGATGCCGAGGGCATCAACTCTTTCACGATCCCGAACGGCCGGATCCAGTCGAACGGTGATGTCAGTACCAGCTCAGTTGCGCGTGACTCCACCGCGAAATCAGGCGCCCGTTACTATGCGGGCGAGGCCGCCGGGAAATGCTTCAACGACGCGGTCCGTCACCCGGGCCGGCCGGATTCGTGCCGCATCAACACCAATCCGACCGACGGAACCGGCGCGATGAGCCTATACAACATCACGAATCTGCGGCAGATCGCGCTCAACGCGCTGTGCCAACAGGCGCGCACGCTAGGCAAGGGACCGCGCATCCGCGACTATACGATCTGGCTGCACACGCTGGGCGATGGTGACGTGCGGAGCCAATGCAGCGACTTTCTCAAGATTCGCGTTGGCGCTGGACGCGACCTGACCTGCAGCGCCGAAGGCACGGCGGTTTTGGGCGGCGGCGCTCAACCGGCGCAGCAGCAGTCGCAGCGCCCGGCGCCGCAGCCGATGCCGCAGCAGCAAGCTCAGCAGCAAGCGCAACAGCCGCGCAGTTACCTGATGACCTGCAATCCCGGCGCCGGCATGCGTGCGGTGCTGAACGGCGCCGGCCGCGGCACGGAACTGATCATCCAATACAATGCCGGAACCCAGGCCGCCAGCGCCGGGGTGCCGAACGGCGCATGCACCTGGTCCGACCGCGGCCTGCACCCGGACGAGCCGAAAGCGCTGTGCGTGGACTCTTCCAAGATCGGCCGCATCGCCTTCTATCTCGAGTCCCCCTACCGGTTAACGGGGTTCGACGCGGCGAACGCGCCCTACCTCAACAGCTTCGCCAAGGGCGAGACGTTCCAAGTCCATGTCTTCAACGACCAGGCGAAGAACTGCATGCGGATCACGCGCTCGGGGCCGTGACGCGGGTTCGCGCCTAGCGGGGGTGTAGCGGGCAAGAGGGGCGGCCGCGAACGGCCCGTCGATCGCGCTTGGGCCGCGGCTGCCCGGCCGGCTAGGCGTGGCGCGTCCTTGCCAGCGCGGCGCCGGCGACCAGCGCCTTGAGCTTGGCCTCGGCGAGCGCGCGGTCCATCGGCGCCATGCCGCAATTGGTGCAGGGGTATAGCCGCTCCTTCGGCACGAACTTGAGCGCCGTGGCGATGGTCTGGGCCACCTCCTCGGGCGTCTCCACCGCGTCCGAGGCCACGTCGATCGCGCCCACCAGCACGTCCTTGCCGTCGAGCAGCGCCATCAGGTCGGGCGGCACGCGCGAATGCGCGCATTCCAGCGAGACCTGCTGGATGCGGCTCTTGGCGAGCGCGGGGAAGAATTCCTGGTATTGCCGCCACTCTCCGCCCAGGGTCTTTTTCCAGTCGATGTTCTGCTTGATGCCGTAGCCGTAGCAGATATGCACGGCCGTGGTGCACTTGAGGCCGTCGATCGCCTTGTGGAGAGCGTCGATGCCCCAGGTCGCCGCCTCCTTGGTGAAGGCGTTGAAGGCCGGCTCGTCGAACTGGATCACGTCCACGCCGTCGGCCTCGAGCGCGCGAGCCTCCTGGTTCAAGAGCTCGGCGAAGGCCATCGCCATCTTGACCCGGTCGCCATAGTGCTCGTCGGCGATCGTGTCGATGATCGTCATCGGGCCGGGCATGGTGAACTTCAGCTTCCTCCCGGTGTGGGCCCGCGCGATCCGCGCCTCGGTCGCATGCGCCCTGCCCTTCATCCGGAGCTTCGCCACCACCTTGGGCACCATCGCGTCGTAGCGGTTGTTGCGGATGCCCATCTTGACCTTGTGCTCGAAGTCGATGCCCTCGACGAACTCCAGGAATCCGTGGACGAAGTGCTGGCGCGACTG
>JBQTIS010000284.1:0-1874 GCA_052387895.1 Rhodospirillales bacterium
TTCGATCACCGGCATCGCCGGCCCCGGCGGCGGCAGCGCCGCCAAGCCCGTGGGGCTGGTGCAGTTCGCTGCGCTGAGGCGCGGCGGCAAGCCGATCCACCTCAGGCGTGTTTACCGCGGCGGCCGCGCGGCGGTGAGGGCCGCGTCGGTGAAGGAAGCGCTCGGGCTTTTGCGCGAAGCCGCGGGTTTGTAGATCGCCCGTTCTTCAGGTCCATGCCCTCTTTCAACTGAGCCAGCGTCCATCGGCGTGCGGGCCGTTCCAACCGATGCGCCGCACGTTCCGCGTCCGCGACATCCTCCAGGCGAATTCGGCGCGCTTTTTGCGATTCTCGTGTCGGCGTTTTTCGCATTCGGACCTCACTGCTTCCCCAGCTTCTCGACCAGCGCCATCCACAGGGCCACGGTCTCGACGTCGCTGGGGTCGGCCGAGGGCTTCTTGCGCGCGGCGGTGTGCACCATCGTCAGCTTCGAGGCCGGATCGACGTAGATCTTCTGTCCGTGCACGCCCATGAGCGCGAACATCCGCCGCTCGCCCGGGAAAATCCAGGTCTGGTAGCCGTAACCGAAAAACCGCGTGGCGATGCCGGGGGCGAGGTGCCTGTCCTGGGGCCGGACGGTCGTCGCCTCGATCACCCATTGCCGAGGGACGATCTGCTTTCCGTCCCACGCCCCGTCATGCGCCAGCAGGCGGCCGAGCCGGCCATAATCGCGCAAGGTGGCGTAAAGGCAGCAATAGGCCATCTCCTGCCCCGCGCCGTCGGTCATCCACCAGGCGTCGCTCTCGGCGCCGATCGGCCGCCAGATTTTCTCGCTGAGGTACTCCGCGATGGGCCGGCCGGTCGCCTTGGCCAGCGCCAGGCCCAGGATCTCGGTTTCGACGCTGGCATAGGCGAATTTCGCGCCGGGCGGCGCCACGCGGGTGTTGAACTGGCCGATCACCTCGGCCTGCCGGTTGGACTTGAGCTCGCGCAAACCCCGGGCGAGCTTGGCGACGTCGTCCTGGCCGCCGTAGTCCTCGCTGAACTTCACCCCCGAGGCCATGTGCAGCAGCGCGCGGATCGGCGTGCCGCCGTATTCCCTGCCCCTCAGTCCCGGCACATAGGCCTCCGCCGGCTCGTCGATCGACCGGACCGCCCCTTCCGACACGGCGACGCCGAACAGCATGGCCAGGACCGTCTTGGCCATGGATTGCGACAGGAATCGGTCCTTGTCGGTGCGCGCGTACTGGTAGCGCTCCAGCAGAATCGTGTCGTCCTTGAGGATCAGAAGGCCGGTCGCGGGATGGCGCGCGAGATAGTCCGCGATCGAGGAAAACGACGCGGCTCCGCGCGAAAAGGCGAAATCGATTTCCGCGCCCGCCCGCTTGAATTGCCATGCCGCGTCGCCGCGCTCCACGCGGCGGCTGGGACTGGGCAGGCGGCTGAAGTTGCCGACCAGGAATTTCTGCGGCCGACCGATCATGGTGCCGGTGGGATAGCCTTCGGCCTTGCCGTAGGCCTCGGCCTCGGGGCCGGTGTCCGAGAATTTGGGCTCGGCCCCCTGCCCCAGCGCCGCGGAGACGAAAAGGAAACCACAGAGGCACAGAGACACCGAGATGGGGAATGTCTTTTTTGCGCGGCTTGTGGCCGCGCAGTCGCCTGCTCCGTGCCTCTGTGTCTCTGTGGTTCATCTTCCTACGTTTTCTCGCCGTACAAGGCCCGGGCGCGGGTTTCGAACGCGGCGACCATGCGCCTGACCGCCTCGTCGAACAGCGCGCCGATCAGCCTGTCGAGCAGGCGCGAGCGGAACTCGAAATCGACGAAGAAATCGAGCTCGCAGCCCACGGGATGCGGGCTGAACACCCAGTGGTTGGCGAGCTGCTTGAACGGCCCGTC
>JBQTIS010000285.1:0-5728 GCA_052387895.1 Rhodospirillales bacterium
GCCCGTGCCCTCCCCCTCCGGTTGCTTCGAACCGGGCCCCTCCCTCTCCCACCTTCGCTGAAGCTTCGGTGGGCGAGGGGTTTCGAGTCCCTCTCCCGACCTTTGGGGCGGGAGAGGGTGCCCCGAGCGCAAGCGAGGGGCGGGTGAGGGCGCATGGCGCGGACCGGGCGAGGGCGCGTGGCGCGGGCCGGGCGGGCGCCGTCACGCCGGCTTTTCGCCCGCGATCATCGTGCGGTGCATCAGGCGCCTGCTGCCGTCGTAGTCGTTGACGGCGTAGTGCAGGGTGCAGCGGTTGTCCCACAGCGCCAGCGCCCCCGTGGTCCAGCGGAAGCGGCAGGTGAACTCGGGCCTGACCGCGTGGGCGTAGAGGAACTCGAGCAGCGGCCGGCTTTCCTCTTCGGTCATGCCCTCGAACCTGAGCGTGTAGATCGGATTGACGAACAGCGCCTTGCGGCCGGTTTCGGGATGCGTGCGCAGCACGGGATGCGCCGCCTCGCGGTCGGCCTCGGGCCGGTTGCGCGCGATCGCGATCGAGCGCGAAGTCCTCATCGTCTTGGGCGGCCCGTATTTGGTGCCGTAGGGCTTGCCCACGTGGATCGCGCGCAGGCCCGCGAGCATCCGCTTCATGCCCGGCGAAAGCGCGTCGTGGGCCGCGTACATGCTGGCGAACATGGTGTCGCCGCCATGCGCGGGCGTCTCCACCGCGTACAGCACCGAGCCCAAGGGCGGCCGCGGCTCGGAGGTGAAGTCGGAATGCCAGGCGTTGCCGAAGGCGCTGATGCCCGTCTCGTCCGCTTCCTTCAGCACCTTCACCACGTAGGGATGGTCCGCCATCGGCGCGACGAACGGCGTTGTCATCAGCTTGCCGAACCGGCGCGTGAAAGCCATCTGCCGCTCGGGGGTCAAGCGCTGGCCGCGGAAGAACAGCACGAGATGCTCGCGGAACGCGCGGCGGATCGCGGCGGCCGCGCGCTTGTCCAACGGCCGCGACAAGTCCACGCCCGCGATCTCGGCGCCGAGCGCGCCGGCCAGCTTGCGGATCTCGATCGCCGCCATGCCCATCGCGTTCCCCCGCCCAGCGAGGCTAGCACGCGCGCCCAAGCCCGGCGACCGCGGGCGGCCCGCGACTCATGGGAACCGAATGGCCGACCGTACGTGCCGTACGGAAACTACGCGCCGCGCGGAACTTTCGGCGATTCACAATCCATCCACAGCCCCTTGTGGATGCGCTGTTGCGCCGCAACGCGCGAGCTCGCGACGGGCGCGTGATTCCCGCGCGCCGCGCGCGCCAAGGGCCGAATTGCGCGCCGCGCCGGCAGGCGCCCCGGCGGCGCCGGTTCTATTGCACTGCGCGGACCGGCCGCGATTCGGGCCGGGAATCGCGGACCGGCGCGATTGTTCCCCGCCCGCTATTAGCCGGTCCGTCCATTGAAGCCATTCCGCCCTTCCTGTAGGCAGCCGCGGCGGGCGATCGACGCCCGCGGACGATCAGGAGAGAAACCCATGGGTGGTTTGAATGCGGTAAAAACATGGATCGGCGCGCTGACCGACATCGGCCTGATGCTGCTGGCGTTGGCCATCGTGGCGGCGATCCTTGTCGGCCCCAGCCTGCCGTTCTTCGGCGGGGTGGTCGGCAACCTGATGGGCGTGGTGGCGGACCTTGGCAAGCAGGGCTTGGTCGGCCTGATCGCGCTCGGCGTCATCCTCTGGCTGTTCTCGAATCGCTCGGTTACGTGAGCCGGCCGCGCCGCGCCGATTCCCCTCGGGCCGCGGATGAAGCGGCCGCGCGGCGCGTGAGGTAAGCTGGGTGGGGGTATCGTCCCCACCCAGTCTTTGTCGGAGCCGCCGATGATCGACTTCGTCCGCAACGCGACGCGCATCCTGTGGGCGTTCGTCGAGCTCGCCTTCGCCGCCGTGCTGGCGGTCATGCTGATCCATTTGATTTTGGGCAAAAGCGCCGGCGACTTCGTGCAGTCCGTGGCCGACAACGTGATCGGCTTCGCCAACGCGATCCCGAACTCGAGCCTGATCGGCCTGGCGGTGGTCCTGGGGCTGATCTACCTGATCCGCCAGCGCATGGCCTGACGCCGGCCTGTCGATGCCGGGCGATGCCGGGCGGCGCCGGCCGTCACGCGTGTCCGGCGTCGCCCGAAAGTCCCGACAGCATCTTGGGCGCGATGCCGATCTTGCCCAGCGCCCGCTCCCACTTCGAGTCGAGCGCGCCGTCGAACACGATGTCCTCGTCGGCCGGGGCGCTCAGCCACGCGTTGGCCTGCAACTCGCCGTCGAGCTGCTTCGGCCCCCAGCCGGCGTAGCCCAGCGCCAGCAGGCAGCGCTTCGGCCCGCCGCCGCCGGCGATCGCCTTCAGGATGTCGATGGTCGCGGTCAGCGCCAGGCCGCCGGGCACCACGGTGGTGCCGGTGTCCTTGAAGTCGTTGGAGTGCAGCACGAAGCCGCGGCCGGATTCCACCGGCCCGCCGAAATGCACGCGGATCGACTGCTTCAAGTTGTCGGTGTCGATGTTCAGTTGTTGCAGCAGGTCGGGGAAGGTCAGCGAGCCCGCCAGGCGGTTCACCACCAGCCCCATCGCGCCGTTGGTGTTGTGCACGCAGACATAGATGACCGAACGCTGGAAGCGCGGATCGCGCATCTGCGGCATGGCGATCAGCATCTGGCCCGTAAGGTATCCGGCGAAGTCCTTCACTCGCGCCACCTCTTTGCCCGCCTCCTTGCCACGTGAACGCGGAATCCCGGCGTTTTCATCCCCTTGCCGGCGCCGCAACACGGCCTTGTGACGTGGCGGCGCCCGATGCGCAATTATATATAGGCTGGCAACCCGCCGCCAATGCGGGCAAGTCTCGACCGATCGGAATCGTTCGCAAGCGCACATGAAACGCCGGGCCGCCGCAGTTTTGGCTTTGTTCGCCCTCGCCGCCGCTTTCTGCGGCGCCGGCCGGGCTTGGGCGGCCGCGTCGGCCTGGGAAAATCACGAATTCGCGCGGGCGCGGCTGGTTTCGGCCGTCGCCGCCGTCGGCGAACTCCAGGAACTGCGGCTGGGATTGCAATTCAAACTCAATCCGCACTGGAAGACCTATTGGCGCTCGCCGGGCGACGCCGGGCTGCCGGCCAAGATCGACTGGTCGGGCTCCGAGAATCTGTCCGAGGCCCGGGTGCTGTGGCCGGCGCCCGAGCGGCACACGCTGTTGGGCATCGAGACGCTGGGCTACGAGAACGAGGTGCTGCTGCCGATCCTGGCGCGGCCCAAGACCCCGGGCCGGCCGGTCAGGCTGCGCGCCCAGGTCGATTACCTGGTGTGCGAGAACATCTGCGTGCCGGCGCATGCCGCGATCAAGCTCGACCTGCCGGCGGGCGCGGCGGTGCCGTCGGCGTTCGTCGATCTGGTCGACCGCTGGCGCGCCAAGGTGCCGGGCGACGGCGCCGCTTCGGGCCTCAGCGTCGAGCGCGCGGCGCTCGCCGGCGCGGAGCTCGCGGTCAAGGTCGCCGCGCGCGAAAGGCTGGCCAAGCCCGACCTTCTGGTCGAGGGCCCGCCCGGATTCCATTTCGGCCAGCCCAGGGCCCGGCTGAACGCCGACGGCCTGGGCGGGGTGCTGCTGGTCCCGGTCGCGGCCGCTTCCGAAAAAGTCTCGCTCGCCTCGCTGGCCGGCGCCGAGGCCACGCTGACGCTGATCGACGGCGCGCGGACGGCCGAGTTCACGCTCAAGCTCGCCGCGGGCGGCGCGGCCGACGCGGGCCCGGTCGCGGCGTCCGCGGGCCTCGGCTGGATGCTGCTGGTGGCGGTGCTCGGCGGCTTGATTCTCAACCTGATGCCCTGCGTGCTGCCGGTGCTGTCGCTGAAGCTCTTGGGCGTGGTGGGCCACGGCGGCGGCGAGGGGCGCGCGGTGCGCCTGGGGTTCGTCGCCGCCTCGGCGGGCATCCTCGCCTCGTTCCTGGCGCTGGCCGGGTTCGTGCTGGCCTTGCGCTGGGGCGGCATGGCCGTGGGCTGGGGCGTCCAGTTCCAGCAGCCCGTGTTCATTCTCGGCATGGCGCTGATCGTCACGCTGTTCGCCTGCAACCTGTGGGGCTGGTTCGAGATCGGCGGCCCGCGCTGGGCCTTCGCCGCCGCCGAAACCGGAGCGGCCGGCCGCGGCTTGCTCGGCCACTTCCTGACCGGCGCGCTGGCGACGCTGCTGGCCACGCCGTGTTCCGCGCCGTTTCTCGGCACCGCGGTCGGCTTCGCGCTGGCGCGCGGGCCGCTCGAGATCGTGGCGATCTTCCTCGCCCTCGGCCTGGGGCTGGCGCTGCCCTATCTCGCGGTCGCGGCGTTCCCGGCGCTCGCCACGCGCCTGCCCCGGCCCGGGCGCTGGATGCTGCATCTGCGCCGGGTGCTGGGCTTGGGCCTCGCCTTAACGGCGGTTTGGCTGCTGACGGTCCTGGCGGCGCAGCGCGGCGGCGAAGCCGCGATCCTGGCCGGCGCGCTGCTGCTCATCGCCGCGCTGGTGCTGGCGCTGCGCGCGCGCCTGCCCGAAGCCGCGCACGGCTATGCGTCGGCGGCGATCGCGGTGCTGGCGCTGGGCGCGCTGAGCCTGCCCGCGACTCTGCCCGCCTCCGGGCCCGCCTCCGGTCCCGCGCCGGTCGAGGCGAAGGGCCAATGGCGCCCGTTCGACGAGGCGGCGATCGCCGGGCTGGTGGCCGCGGGGCGCGTCGTGTTCGTCGACGTCACGGCGGACTGGTGCGTCACCTGCCTGGCCAACAAGACGCTGGTGCTGAACCGCGGGCGCGTGGCCGAACGCCTGGGCGGCAAGGACGTGGTCGCGATGCGCGCGGACTGGACGCGGCCCGATCCCGCCATCGCGCTCTACCTCGCCAAGTTCGGGCGCTACGGCATTCCGTTCAACGTGGTGTACGGGCCCGCCGCGCCGGCGGGGATTCCGCTGCCCGAGCTTCTGACCGGCGAGGCGGTGCTGGCGGCGCTCGACCGCGCGGGCGAGGGCGCCGGGCGCGTCGCAAAAACCCCCTAGCGCGAAGGGCCGCGCGGGGTTGCCCCGGGGCTGGACACGGCGCTAGGCTTGCCTATCTATTCTATATCGCCGCGTCCACGTATGGCGGCGCGCTTGGCCGCCGCGGTTTTCACTCGGGAGGATTCGATGGCCATTAGGGTTGGCGACAGGATTCCGTCGGTCGAGCTCGGCTACAAGGGCCCGGACGGCATTCAGCAGATCAAGACCGACGACCTCTTCAAGGGCAAGACCGTGGTGCTGTTCTCGGTGCCCGGCGCGTTCACGCCCACCTGCTCGGCCAAGCATCTGCCGGGATTCGTGCAGAACGCCGACCGGATCAAGGCCAAGGGCGTGGCCCAGATCGTCTGCACCTCGGTCAACGACCCGTTCGTGATGGACGCCTGGGGCAAGGACCAGAAGGTCGCCGACAAGGTGTTCATGCTGCCCGACGGCAGCGGCAAGCTGGCCAAGGCGCTGGGCATGGAGCTCGACCTGGCGGCGCGCGGCCTGGGCGTGCGCGGCCAGCGCTTCGCCATGGTGGTCAAGGACGGCGTGGTGAAGAGCCTGCATCTCGACGCGCCGGGCCAGTTCGAGGTGTCGAGCGCCGAGAACGTGCTGAAGGACCTGGCGGTTCGAGCCTTCGCCGCCCTCACCCTCCCGTCGCGTCGCGCCGGGTCCCTCCCTCTCCCGACTTTCGGCGGGCGAGGGGCTTCGAACCCCTCTCCCATCCC
>JBQTIS010000286.1:0-5525 GCA_052387895.1 Rhodospirillales bacterium
GACCAGCTGGTCCAAGTGTTCCTGAACCTGGTCAAGAACGCGGCCGAGGCGGCGCCGGAGCAGGGCGGGGAGATCGTGCTGGCGACGCGGTTCCAGCACGGCATCCGCGTGGCCGCGCCGGGGGGCGAAACCCGCATGGACGTGCCGCTGGAAGTGGCGGTCCAGGACAACGGCCCGGGTATACCCGAAGACCTTCGGCCGCACCTGTTTGACGCGTTCGTGACCACCAAGAGGAACGGAACTGGCCTGGGCCTTGCATTGGTCGCCAAAATAGTGGGCGACCATGGCGGCGCGATCGACTTGGAGAGCCAGCCGCGCCGGACCGTGTTCCGCGTCAGGCTGCCTATGGCGCGCGCCCACCCGGATCGAACCACGACGGAGGCCGGCTGATGGGCGCCGCAACGATCCTCGTCGCCGACGACGACCGCGCGATCCGCACCGTGCTTACCCAGGCCCTGGCCCGCCACGGCTACGACGTGCGCACCACGGGCAACGCCGCGACCCTGTGGAACTGGGTCGAGCACGGCGACGGCGATCTGGTCATCACCGACGTGGTGATGCCGGATCAGAATGGGCTGGACCTGCTGCCGCGCATCAAGAAGCTGCGGCCCGATCTCAAGATCGTGGTGATGAGCGCGCAGAACACGCTGCTGACCGCGGTTAAGGCGACCGAGCGCGGCGCGTTCGAGTACCTGCCCAAGCCGTTCGACCTGAACGAGGTGGTGAACGTGGTGCAGCGCGCGCTGGCGGCGCCGCAGCAGGCCGCGGCGTTGCCCGAGGGCGACGGCGACGAGAAGCTGCCGCTGATCGGCCGCTCGTCGGCGATGCAGGAAATCTACCGCGTGCTGGCGCGGCTGATGGGCACCGACCTGACCGTGATGATCTACGGCGAGTCGGGCACCGGCAAGGAGCTGGTGGCCAAGGCGCTGCACACCTACGGCAAGCGGCGCAACGGGCCGTTCGTCGCCATCAACATGGCCGCGATTCCGCGCGAGTTGATCGAGAGCGAGCTGTTCGGGCACGAGAAGGGCGCCTTCACCGGCGCCGCCGCGCGCAAAGCCGGGCGTTTCGAGCAGGCCGAGGGCGGCACGCTGTTCCTCGACGAGATCGGCGACATGCCGATGGAGGCGCAGACGCGGCTTTTGCGCGTGCTGCAGGAGGGCGAGTACACCACCGTCGGCGGCCGCACCTCGATCAAGGCCAACGTGCGGATCGTCGCCGCCACGCACCGCGACCTGCGCGGGCTGATCCAGCAGGGGTTGTTCCGCGAGGACCTGTTCTATCGCCTGAACGTCGTGCCGATCCGCCTGCCGCCGTTGCGCGAGCGCAAGGAGGACATCCCCGCGCTGGTGCGCCATTTCCTCAACCAGGCGGCGGCCGAAGGGCTGCCCGCGAAGTCGCTCGACGCCGCGGCGATGGAGCGGCTCGGCGCCTATCGCTGGCCGGGCAACGTGCGCGAGCTCGAGAACCTGGTGCGGCGGCTGGCCGCGCTCTATTCGCAAGAGGTGATCGGCGTCGATTTGATCGCCGCCGAGCTGGCCGAGGTTGCGCCCGTGCCGGCGGCGCCGGGCGGCGAGCCGGCGCGGGGCGAGGGGCTGGCCGCGGCGGTCGAGCGGCATATCCGCGACTATTTCGACGCGCACAAGGGCGGCCTGCCGCCGCCCGGGCTTTACGACCGGGTGCTGCACGAGGTCGAGCGGCCGCTGATCGGACTGTCGCTCTCGGCCACGCGCGGCAACCAGATCAAGGCCGCGCACCTTCTCGGCCTCAACCGCAACACGCTGCGCAAGAAGATCCGCGGCCTGGACATCCAGGTCATCCGCGGCGCGAAGGGCTGATCGCGCTTCCCGGCAGGTCGTGGCGCGGCGCCGGGCGCGGTGCGATAATGCGCGGCCATGAACGACAAACCCGCCCCGGGCTTGCTCGATCTTAGCGTGCAATCGCTGTTCGGCACGCCGTTGGCCGTGCTGACGGTGCCCGATGCGACGCGGCTGAACGCCGCGCTGTCAGCGGTCATCCTCGGCCGCGCGCGCGCCACCCCCAGCGTCGCCGCCAGCAACCTGGGCGGCTGGCAGTCGAGCTGGGACTTCGCGGAGTGGGGCGGCGAGGCGGGGCGCCGCATCCTCGACATCGGCAAGCAGGCCGCCAACCGGCTGACCGCCAACCGCCAGGGCCGGCAGGTCAACGTGCCGTGGAAGGTGAACGCCTGGGCCAACGTCAATCATCGCGGCGACGCCAACGAGTTCCACACCCACCCCGGCGCCTACTGGTCGGGCGTGTACTATGTCGACGACGGCGGCATCGCCGACGATCCGTCCCTCGGCGGCGAGTTGGAGGTGCAGGACCCGCGCGGCGTGCTGCCGGCGATGTACGCGCCGGCGCTGACCTTCAACGTCCCGGGCGGCCAGACCGTGGGATCGAGCGAACTGCTGCGGCCCAGGGCCGGCATGATGACCCTGTTTCCGAGCTGGGTGAGCCACCAGGTCCGGCCCTATCGCGGCGACCGGGTGCGGATTTCGCTGGCGTTCAATCTCAGCGTCTGATTTTGGCTCAGCGTAGATTTTGGCCCGGCCGGCTGGACAAGAAACCGCCGCGGCTTTTTCCGATCGAGCGGCGGTAAGCCCATTGCCGATATTGTCCGGCCAGTATTGAGCAAGACCCGTGGGCGGGACCCCGGGCGTTTGTCGCCGCAAATAAAACACGCCGTTGCGCCGATGCACTGTTGCAAATAAGCCACAAATAAGCGACCATGTCACTATGAAGCGGGAGATCTGGACCCAGCTGAAGGTGCAGGGGCGCCGTTTGGTTCAGTGGGCCGAGCGCCACCGCATCGGACGCGTCTTCACGGTGCTGCTGCTGCTGGCGACCTTGGCCGCCGGCGTCGGCACCTACATGGCCTTCGCCGGCGGGCGGTTCCTGGCGGGCGGGGCCAACACCCTGCTGCTGATGCTCTACATCGACTTGGCGCTCGGCCTGCTGCTGGCGGCGGTCGTGGCCCAGCGCCTGGCGCGGCTGTGGGCCCAGCGCATGCGCGGCTCGGCCGGCGCCAAGATGCACACCCGGCTGGTCATGATGTTCGGCATCGTGGCGGTGACGCCGGCCGTGGTGGTGGCGTTCCTTTCGGCGCTGTTTTTCCATTACGGCATCCAGGGCTGGTTCAACACCCGCGTGGCCACGGCGGTGCAGAACTCGGTGCTGGCGGCCGAGGCGTATCTGGCCGAGCACAAGAGCCTGATCCGCGCCGACGCGCTGGCGATGGCCAACGACCTGAACACCGAGGCGACGCGGCTGATGGCCGACCCGGCGCGCCTGACCCAGACGGTTTCCACCCAGGCGCTGTTCCGCAACCTGACCGAGGCGATGGTGGTCGACGGCGCCGGCCGCGTGCTGGCGCGCACCGCCTACACCTTTTCGCTGGAGTTCGAGCGGTTCCCGCGCGAGGCGCTGGACGTGGCGCGCGCGGGCGAGGTGGCGATGATCGTCGGCGACCGCGACGACCGCGTGCGCGCGCTGGTCCGTCTGGACCGGTTCTTCGACGCCTATCTGTTCGTCGGCCGTCCGGTCGACCCCAAGGTGTTGAGCTACATCGACACCACCCGGCGCGCCGCGCGCGAGTACGAGCAGTTGCGCGGCGCGCGCGCCTATTACCAGATCACCTTCGTCGGCATTTTCGCGGTCGTGGCGCTGCTGCTGCTGCTGGCCGCGATCTGGGTGGGCCTGCTGTTCGCCAATCATCTGGCGCGGCCGATCGCCGATTTGATCGCCGCGGCCGAAAGGGTGCGCGCCGGCGATCTGGAAACGCGCGTGCCCGAGGTGGGCGTGGGCGACGAGGTGGGATCGCTCAGCCGCGCCTTCAACCGCATGGCCAGCCAGCTGGCCAACCAGCGGCACGAGCTGATCGAGGCCAACCGGCAGCTCGATTTGCGCAACCGGTTCACCGAGGCGGTGCTCTCGGGCGTGTCGGCCGGGGTGATCGGGCTCGACCAGCGCGGCCGCGTCAACCTGCCCAACCGCATCGCCTCGCAGCTTCTGGGCGTCGACCTCAACCAGGCGATCGGCCGCGAGCTGGCCGAAACCGTGCCCGAGGTCGCCTCGATCATCGCCGACGCGCGGCGGCGGTCCGAGCGCGCGCCCGACACGCAAATCCGCCTGATGCGCGCCGGCCGTCCGCGCACGCTTCTGGTGCGCGTGGCGGTGGACCGCGCCGACGGCGAGGTCAAGGGCTTCGTCGTCACCTTCGACGACATCACCGAGCTGCAATCGGCGCAGCGCACCGCCGCCTGGGCCGACGTGGCGCGCCGCATCGCGCACGAGATCAAGAACCCGCTGACGCCGATCCAGCTTTCGGCTGAGCGCCTGAAGCGCAAATACCTGAAGGAGATCGCCAGCGATCCCGAGACGTTCAAGACCTGCACCGACACCATCGTGCGCCAGGTCGGCGACATCGGGCGCATGGTCGACGAGTTCTCGGCCTTCGCGCGCATGCCGGCGCCGGTGATGAAGGCCGAGAACCTGGCAGAGCTGTGCCAGCACGCCATCCACCTGCAGAAACATGCGCGCCACGACGTCGAGTTCGCCCTCACGCTGCCGCCGGGCGACCTCAAGCTGCCCTGCGACGCGCGCCAGGTGAGCCAGGCGCTGACCAACCTGCTGCAGAACGCGCTCGACGCGATCGACGGGCGCGAGGCGGCGCCCGGCAAGGCCTTGCCGCCGGGGCGGGTCGAACTCGCCGTGCTGCGCGATTTGCGCGCGGTGGTCGTGACCGTGGCCGACAACGGCCGCGGCTTGCCGGCCGAGGGGCGCGAGCGGCTGACCGAGCCATACGTCACCACCCGCACCAAGGGCAGCGGGCTCGGCCTGGCGATCGTCAAGAAGATCATGGAGGACCACGGCGGCGATTTGCGCCTGGGCGACAATCCCGGCGGCGGCGCGATGGTCACGCTGGAATTCCCGGTGCGTTCGGACGCCGACGCGCCGCCCGACGGGAAGGCGGAGACGGGCGAGGCGGGCCCGATGGCGATGAAGCCGCAGGCGGTGGCCCATGGCGCATGACATCCTGATCGTCGACGCCGAGGAAGACATCCGCTCGCAGATCTCGGGCATCCTCGAGGACGAGGGCTACTCGACGCGCGAAGCCGCCGACAGCGACGCGGCGCTGAACGAGATCAAGGCGCGCATGCCCACGCTTTTGGTGCTCGACATCTGGATCCAGGGCAGCAAGCTCGACGGCATGCAGATACTCGAACAGGCCAAGCGCGACTATCCGAACCTCCCGGTGGTGATGATTTCGGGCCACGGCACCATCGAAACCGCGGTGACGGCGATCAAGCAGGGCGCCTACGACTTCATCGAGAAGCCGTTCAAGACCGACCGGCTGCTGCTGATCGTCGACCGCGCGATCGAGGCGGCCAGGCTCAAGCGCGAGAACGAGGAGCTGCGCCTGCGCGCCGGCCACGAGACCGAGCTGGTGGGCCAGTCCAGCGCCGTGCAGCATCTGCGCCAGGCGATCGAGAAGGTGGCGCCGA
>JBQTIS010000287.1:0-1521 GCA_052387895.1 Rhodospirillales bacterium
CCGCCCGCGTCGAACACCCGCGCATAGGCCTCGAACACCTCGCCGATCGGCCGCCCGGGCTTCAGCGCCGCCTGGCACGCCGCCATCGCCTCGAGCGCGCATCGGTGCATCGCCACCTGGCGCGGGTCGGCCCGGCCGATCAGGATCGTGCGCATCAGGCAGGCGTGGTAGTGCCGGTACACGCCCGCGAACTCCAGCATTAACTGGTCCTGCGCCGACAGCGTGCGCCGGCCGCTGAAATAGCGGCACAAAAGCGCGTCGCGGCCGGAGCCGATGATGAACTCGTTGGCCGGGTCGTCGCCGCCGCCCCGGATGATCGCGCCCTGCATCGCCGCCAAAATGTCGCCCTCGAACGCGCCGGGCCGGGCGAGACGATTGGCTTCCATGAGCGCCGCGTCGGCCAGCTCCGCCGCCTTGCGTACGTAGGCGAGCTCGGCCGGGCTTTTCACCACGCGCAGCCGGTTCACCAGCTCCGAGGCGTCCTCCAGCGCGCAGAATCCCGCCAGCGCCGCTTCCAGCCGCTTGCCATTGCGCGCGGTCAGCCCATAGGCCTCGTATTCCACGCCCAGCTTCTTGCCCTTGCAGCCGAGCCCCGCGAGGTGATCGCGCAGCTCCGCCGCGGGATCGGCGCCGTCGCGGTCGGCCCAGATGCGGATGTCCTTGATGTCCGAGGTGTGCTGCGCCTGGCGCAAATCGGGCAGGCGCGTCATCAGGAAGAATTTCCCATCCGCGCCCAAGTACAGGCACTGGAAGAACACGTAGCCGAACGAGTCGTAGCCCGTGAGGTAGTACATGCTCTCCTGGCGGAACATCAGAAGCCCGTCCAGGCCCTGCGCCTGCATCGCCCGGCACGCCTTGGCGCGGCGTCCCGCCAGCTCCGCTTCGCTGAAATGCACCGCCACGATTACTCCTCCAACGCGATGACCGACAGGTTGCGGCCGTAATCCTTCTCGCCGCGCAGTACGGCGCGGCGGTAGCTGAAGAAGCGCGCGTCGTCGGCGCAGGTGTCGCAGTCCATCGCCGCGACGCTTTTCAAGCCCAGCGCCTCCAGGCGGCGCTCGAGATAGCCCGGCAGGTCGAACATGAAGCGCCCCTCGCGCCGGGACGGCGAAAAGAAATCCGCGTCGCGCGGGTCGCGATCCAGGAAGGGCCGGGGGAATTCCGGCCCCACCTCATAGGAATCCTTGGCGATGCACGGGCCGATCGCCGCCTCGATGTTCTGGGGCGCGGCGCCGAGCCGCCGCATCGCCGCCACGGCGGCCTCGGCCACGCCCGCGAGCGCCCCGCGCCAGCCCGCATGCGCCGCGCCGATCACGCCGGCCCGGCGGTCGGCCAGCAGCAGCGGCGCGCAATCGGCGGTCAGAATCCCCAGCGCCATCCCCGGCCGGTCGGTCACCAGCGCGTCGGCCCTGGGCGACCGCGCCGCGCCGCGCGGCGCGGTTACCTGCTCCACGTCGATGCCGTGGACCTGATGCACGGTCACCAGCGACCCCGCTTGCAGGCCGAGCTGCGCCAGCGAGC
>JBQTIS010000288.1:0-4389 GCA_052387895.1 Rhodospirillales bacterium
ACCCAGCCCAATGCCGCCGAGCAAGGCTACGCCCAGGCCAAGCCACTGGCGGCGGGACGGCGCTTGAGCTGCTGCGCCGAGCTCGCGGGCGATTGCGTGATCGACGTGCCGCCCGACAGCCAGGTCCACCGCCAGATCGTCCGCAAGCGCGCCGAGGCGCGGAAGATCGTGGTCGATCCGGTGGTCACCCTGCACTACGTCGAGGTGGCCGAGCCCGACATGCACGACCCGTCGGGCGACCTCCGCCGGCTGCAATTGGCGCTCAAGGATCAATGGGACCTGCGCGGCCTGGGCTGCGATCTGCACGTGCTGAAGGCCCTGCAAAAGGCGCTGCGCCAGGACAAGTGGAAGGTCACGGTCGCCGCGCACGAGGCCACCCCGGGAAAGGACGGCGGCCAGATCGTCGCGGTCTGGCCCGGCTTCCACGACGCGATCTTCGGCCTCGCGGTCGACATCGGCTCCACCACCATCGCCGCGCATCTCTGCGACCTGCACACCGGCAACGTGATCGCCGCCGCGGGCGCCATGAACCCGCAGATCCGCTTCGGCGAGGATCTGATGAGCCGCGTGTCCTATGTGATGATGAATCCCGGCGGCGACGCCGAGATGACCGCCGAAGTGCGCGCCGCGATCAGCCGGCTGGCCGCCGAGGTCGCGGGCGAAGCGGGCGTTACCACCCGCGATATCGTCGAGATGACAGTGGTCGGCAACCCGATCATGCATCACCTGTTCCTCGGCCTCGATCCCACCGAGCTGGGCGGCGCGCCGTTCGCGCTGACCGTCGACCAGGCGCTGACGCTGGAGGCGCGCGAGCTGGGCCTGGAGCTGCACCCCGCGGCCCGGGTCTATGTGCTGCCCTGCATCGCCGGCCATGTCGGCGCCGACACGGCCGGCGTGATCCTGTCGGAATCGCCGCATACCTCCGACCAGCCCATGCTGGTGGTCGATGTCGGCACCAATGCCGAGCTGGTGCTGGGCAACAAGCAGCGCCTGCTGGCCGCCTCTAGTCCCACCGGCCCGGCCTTCGAGGGCGCGCAGGTGTCCTGCGGCCAGCGCGCGGCCCCCGGCGCGATCGAACGGCTGCGTATCGATCGCGCGACTCTCGAACCGCGCTACAAGGTCGTGGGCTGCGATCTGTGGTCGGACGATCCGGGCTTCGCCGCCGCGACCGCCGCGACCGGCGTCACCGGCATCTGCGGGTCGGGCATCATCGAGGCGATCGCCGAAATGTACCTCGCGGGGATTCTGACCACCGACGGGGTGATCGACGGCGCGGCGGCCGGCCGCAGCCCGCGCATCGAGGCCGCCGAGCGCACTTTTTCCTATCTGATCCGCGCCGGCGAGCCGGCGATCCGCATCACCCAGAACGACGTGCGCGCGATCCAGCTGGCCAAGGCCGCGTTATACGCCGGGGCGCGGCTGCTGATGGACCGCTACGGCATAGAGCAGGTGAACAAGATCGTTCTGACCGGGGCTTTCGGCAGCCACATCGACCCGCTTTACGCCATGGTGCTGGGCATGATCCCGGATTGTCCGCTGCAAGGCGTCTCGGCGGCGGGCAACGCGGCGGGAACCGGCGCCCGCATCGCGCTGGTCAACCGCGCGGCGCGCGCGGAGATCGAGCGGGTGACGCGCGAGGTTGAGAAGGTGGAGACGGCGGTCGAGCCACGCTTCCAGGCGCATTTCGTCGCGGCGATGGCGATTCCGCACAAGACCGCCCCCTGCCCCAACCTGGCGGCCGCCGTCGATCTGCCTGTTCACAGGCCGGACGGCGGCGCAGAGACGGAGGCCGGCGAGCGCCGCAGGCGCCGGCGCCGGGGATAACCAGCCGCCATGGCAGCCGTTACAATGCCGGAGTGGCAACCGTCGGAGAGCGCGATGCGGTCGTCTCTGCTGGTCGGACTTTGCGCGGCATTGTCGCTTCTCGCCGTCCCGGGCTGGGCCGAGCCGGTCAAGTACAAGTGGCACGGCTACGGCATCAACGTGCCGGGCAGCTCGAGATGCCCGAGCTACGAGATGGACATCTTCGTCAACGTCGAAGGCGGTCGGGTCTGGGGCCACTGGCAGCAACGGACCCGCGTGGTGCGCCAATTCGACTTTCCGCTTGGCCCCGATGGCAGTTTCGGCGGCAAGGTCGACCTGGGGGCCAGCGTCATGACGGTCAGCGGCCGCGCCGCCGCCGACGGCGCGCGCTTCGACATGAAGGGCTATTGCATCTTCGGCGGAACATTGACGAAAGAGTAGCCCCCAAACGCCGGCGGCCCCGGACCGCCTGTCCGGGGCCGCCATCCCGTGCGGAGACCGCGCGTTATCTCCGCCCGGTGTTGGTGAAGTTCAGGCCCTTGACCGCGCCGGGAGCGACATGGGATCCGCCGCCCGCGCCGGCCGCGGGCAGCACCGCCGGCAGAAGCCCGACATTGGTGCCGCCATTGCCCGGCTTGACCGCTGGCAGCAGCGCCACATCCGAGCCGTCGCCCGGCTTCACGGCGGGCAGCAGCGCCTTGTCGGCCGCGCCGGTTACCGGCTTCTGGACCGCCGGCAACAGCTTGCCGGCGCCGCCGTTGTCGCCGCGGCTCAAGGAGAACAATTCGCCGACGCTGCCTAAGGACTGAAGCGAACCGAGCTTGCCCTTGGCGTCGCGGCCGAGAACATCGCCATAGGCGCCGTTGACGTAGCCGCCGCGCTGGTCGGCCGGCGTCCGGTCGGTCGGCATGTTTGCGGTCTTTTCCTGGTTGAGCAGGCCGATCAGCCCGTTTTCCTCGCCGGCCGGGCGGCCCAGCACGTCGCCATAGGCCTCCTGGACGTAGCCGCCGCGCTGATCCGCGGGCGCGACGGCCGGAAGCAGCTCGCCGGTCTTGTAGTCCACCCAGGCCTGGGCCGCGGCCGGACCGGCGAAGCCCGATACCAGGGCGATGATGCTGATGGCGCCGGCAATAGCGATGGTCTTAATCTTGGTCATGAGCGTTCTCCTCTCGGTAGCCGGCGCCCGGATGGAACGCTCGGTGGACCGGGGTTATACGGGTGAGGCGCTTCACAGGCTGTGACCGGACGCACGCACACGCTGTGACGGAATTCCCAAGCGCAAACCCTTGTCGGGCAGGGCTTGCCTGCCTTAGATTGCGCCGGAAACAGGCGTTAAGGATCGAACCGGCAGGCGTTGAACGTGGGCAAGTGGCGGAATTCGGCGTTTTTGGGCGCGCTGGCGTTGCTGGCGGGCGCCGGCTTGGCCATGGCTCAATCGGGCCAAGGCCAGCAGGCCCAGGCCGGCGGCGCGCGCGCGATCCTGGGGGAGTGGTCGTTCCTGTGCAACGCGCCCCAGCATCTGGGCTTCGCCGAGGACACGGCGGGCAAGCTCAAGCGCTACTACATCCGCGAGGGCAAGTACCGGACCGACGAGGAGTCGATCGCGAGCTACGCCGAGGACAAGGGCTTCATCCGGATGAAATTCGCCTCGGGCGAGGAATTGACCTACAAGCGCCAGCCCGAGGGCATCAAGGAGTGGTTCCGACGATTGCCGGGCCAGGAGCCCATGACCAGGGACGGCAAGACGCACATGCCCGTCCTCAAAACCCTGATCGACACCCCGATTTTCCAGCGCTGCAAATAGCCGCGCTTCGCAGGAGCTAGAGATGAACGCAACCGCCAATCGGGTGCGCCTGGGCATCCTCGGCGCCAGCGGGTACACCGGCGCCGAGCTGATGCGGATACTGGCCCGGCATCCCGGCGTCGACATCAAGGCGCTGACTGCCGAAAAGAACGCCGGCGGCACCGTGGGCGAACTGTTTCCGCACCTCATGGGCATCGAGCTGCCGCGCCTCAAGAAGATCTCGGAAACGGACTGGACCGGCCTGGACGCCGTGTTCTGCTGCCTGCCGCATGCCACCACGCAAGTGGTCGTCGCCGGCCTGCCGAAACGCCTGAAGGTGATCGACCTGTCGGCGGACTTCCGGCTCGAAGACACCGCCATGTACGCGAAATGGTACGGGCACGAGCACCATGCGCCGGAGATGCAAAAAGAAGCGGTCTACGGCATGACCGAATTGAAGCGCGAGGCCGTGCGCGGCGCGCGGCTGTGCGCCAATCCGGGCTGCTATCCCACCTCGGCCGTGTTGCCGCTGACGCCGCTGGTCGAGAACCAGCTGATCGACGCGGACGACATCGTGATCGATGCCAAGTCGGGCGTCACCGGCGCCGGGCGCGAGCTGAAGCTGGGCAGCCTGTTCGGCGAGGTGGCCGAGGGCATCCATGCCTACGGCATCGCCAACCACCGCCACACCGCCGAGATCGAGCAGGAGTTGGGCCACGCCGCCGGCCGCAAGATCACGGTCAACTTCACGCCGCATCTCATGCCGATGAACCGCGGCATCCTGAGCACGATCTACGTGCGGC
>JBQTIS010000289.1:0-7737 GCA_052387895.1 Rhodospirillales bacterium
AGCCCATTGCGCGCGGATCGCGCGCGGCGATCGCCGCCTCGCTCGCGGGCCGCAAGAGGTCGACGCGCTTGCCGCCGATAGGGGCGCGATAGAAGGCGATCGACCCGCCCGCTTCGGGCGCCACCGCCAGCTCCGCCTCGCCGGCGCGCAGCGTCATGAGCGGCTCGGGCATATCGCGCCGGACCCGTGGCGGGCGCCGGCTACTTCGGCGCCATCACCATGGTCATCTGCCGGCCTTCCATGCGCGGGTACTGCTCGATCTTCGACAGCGGGGCCAGATCGGCCTTGACGCGGTCGAGCACCTGGGCGCCCAGCTCCTGGTGCGCCATTTCGCGGCCGCGGAAGCGCAGGGTCACCTTCACCTTGTCGCCTTCGCCCAGGAACTTCTTCATCGCGCGCATCTTGACGTCGTAGTCGTGGTCGTCGATGCCGGGCCGGAGCTTGATTTCCTTGACGTCGATGACCTTCTGGCGCTTGCGCGCCTCGTTCTTCTTCTTCTGGATTTCGTATTTGTACTTGCCGTAGTCCAGGATTTTGCAGACCGGCGGTTCGGCCTGGGGCGCGATCTCGACCAGATCGAGGCCGGCCTGATCGGCGCGGTCGAGGGCTTCGCGGATCGGCACGACGCCGATCATGTTGCCCCTTTCGTCGACGAGACGGACTTGCGGCAGTCGGATTTCTTGATTGACGCGCGGACCTTCGCGGCTGGGCGCAAGGTCGGTTGGTAGACGGGCTATTGAGATCCTCCTTTAAACACGCCCCTTGAGGGCACCCCCGGACGCATGGACGCTTTTCGCCCGGGACCTATTCCGCCCAAGCGATCAGGGCATCCGCGCCGCGGCGGCCAGTTTAGAGAGGACTTCGGGCAGCGCAAGGACTTCCTGGGCCTTGCCGCCCAATTCGCGCAGGGCCACGGCGCCGGTTTCGGCCTCCTTACGCCCGATCACCAGCATATAGGGCACTTTGGCCAGGCTGTGCTCGCGCACCTTGTAGTTGATCTTTTCGTTGCGCACGTCCAGCTCGGCCCGGATGTCCGCTTGCTTCAGCGCGGCCGCCACCTTCTCGGCATAGGGGTCGGCGTCGCTGGTGATGGTGGCGACCACCGCCTGCACCGGCGCCAGCCACAGCGGGAACCTGCCGGCGTAGTGCTCGATCAGGATGCCGATGAAGCGCTCGAACGAGCCCAGGATCGCCCGGTGCAGCATCACCGGCGCGTGTTTCTGGCCGTCCTCGCCCACGTAGCTCGCGCCCAGGCGCTCGGGCATCACGAAATCGACTTGCAGCGTGCCGCACTGCCAGTCCCGCCCGATGGCGTCGCGCAGCACGAATTCCAGCTTCGGCCCGTAGAACGCGCCTTCGCCCGGATTGAGCGTCATTTCGAGCCCGCCGGCCTCGGCCGCCTGCTTCAGCGCCGCCTCGGCTTTGTCCCACACCGCGTCCGACCCGGCGCGAACCGGCGGGCGGTCGGAGAATTTCACCGACACCTCGTCGAAGCCCAGGTCCTTGTAGACCGAGCGCAACAGGTCGCAGAACGCCTTGCCTTCCGCCGTGATCTGGTCCTCGGTCACGAACACATGCGCGTCGTCCTGGGTGAAGGCGCGCACGCGCATCAGGCCGTGCAGCGCGCCCGAGGGCTCGTAGCGGTGGCACGATCCGAACTCGGCGAGCCGCAGCGGCAGCTCGCGATAGCTGCGCAGACCCTGACGGAAGATCTGCACGTGGCACGGGCAGTTCATCGGTTTGATGGCGATGACGCGGCCGCCTTCTTCCGCGGCCGCCTTTTCGCTGCGCGGATTGGCCAGGAACATGCCCTCGTGGAACTTTTCCCAATGGCCCGAGGCCTGCCACAGCGCGCGGTCGACGAGCTGGGGCGTTTTCACCTCGCGGTAGCCCGCGCGGTCCAGCCGGCGGCGCATATAGGTTTCCAGCGTGCGCCACAGGGTCCAGCCCTTGTCGTGCCAGAACACGCTGCCCACCGCCTCTTCCTGCTGGTGGAACAGGCCCATCTCGCGGCCGATGCGGCGATGGTCGCGCTTATCCGCCTCCTCCAGCCGCGTCAAGTAGTCCTGAAGCTGCTTTTCGTCCGGCCAGGCCGTGCCGTAGATGCGCTGCAGCTGCGGCTTGGTGCGGTCGCCGCGCCAATACGTGCCGCTGAGCTTCATCAGCTTGAACGCCTTGCCGAGCTTGCCGGTCGAAGGCAAATGCGGTCCGGTGCACATGTCGAGCCACTTGCCCTGGCGATAGACCGTGATGGCCCTATCCCTGGGCAGCTCGTCCGCCCATTCCGCCTTGAACGTCTCGCCGTGCTCGACGAAATACTTCTTGATGCGGTCGCGGTCCCACACCTCGCGCTCGATCGGCTCGTCGCGGTCCACGATCTCGCGCATCTTCGCCTCGATCCCGCCGAAGTCGTCGGTCGAGAACGGCTCCTTGCGCGCGAAGTCGTAGTAGAACCCGTCCTCGGTCGCGGGGCCGAAGGTGATCTGCGTGCCGGGATAGAGCTCCTGCACGGCTTCGGCCAGCACATGCGCGGCGTCGTGGCGCAGCAGCTCCAGCGCCTCCTTGCTCTTGGCCGTGACGATCTCGATCCTGGCGTCGCGCTCGATAGTGGACTTGAGGTCCGTCAGCTTGCCGTCGAGCTTCATCGCCAGCGCCGCCTTGGCCAGGCCGGGACCGATGGCGCGCGCGACATCGGCGCCGGTGACGGGCGCGTCGAAGCTTCTCTTGCTGCCGTCGGGCAGCGTGACGGTGACGGCCTGGCTCATGCGGGGTCCTTCGGGGCGCGCACCGTTTAGCGCAAGGCCATGGCAGCCGCAACCTCGGCCGCGCCGAGCGCGGCGAGGTTGTCCCGCCTAAGGACGATCGCCGCCGGCGCGCCCTTGGGCGCGCGGGGGGCGCACAGCGCCGGGTCTGACGCGGCGGAAAACAGCACAAGGCAGGGACACCCCACCCCCGCGACGACATGCATGGGGCCGGTGTCGTTGCCGATCGCCCCGGCGGCGAGCCGGGCCAGCGCGGCCACGTCGCCGAGGCCGGTCCGCCCCGCCAGGTTGAGCCCCTGCCCCGCCCTCGCTATTCCGTCCGCCAACGCGGACTCGTCCGCACCGCCCAGCACGACGGGCGCGAGGCCCCTGTCCTTCAGTTCGCGCGCCAGGACGGCGTAGCGCTCGGCCGGCCAGCGCTTGGCCGGGCGTCCGGTAGAGCCGCCGGGCGCCAGCAGGACGTAACGCGCGGGCAGGCCGAAGCGCGCGATGTCGCCTTTGAGGAACGAAAAATCGGCGTCGGTGGCGGCGTCGATCCCCGCTATCCGCAGCTGCTCGCGCTGGCGGTCGATCGTGTGCATGCGGTCGCGCGCGGGATTGTCGTGCGGGTGCGAACAGCCCCGGGCGACGCCCGACCATTCCGGCCGCAGGTTCGGCATGAACAGCTGGAACAGCAGCGAGCTGCGCGAGGACGTCTGCAGGTCGTAAACCCGTTCGAATTCGCGGCCGTTGAGCCAGCCGAAGAGGTGCGCCCAGCGGTCGACGCGCCACCAGGCCGGCCGGCCGTTGGTCTCGATCTCGTCGAACAGACCCGCGGCCCCAGCGAATTCGGCGTAGGGCGGCGTGGTCAAAAGCGCCAGATGCGCCCGGGGATGGTGGCGGCGGATCGCCTGGAACGGCCCCAGCGCCTGGATGAAATCGCCGAGCGCGCCCAGCTTGATGACGAGGATGCGCTGGGGGATGCGCCGGGCAGCCCCGCCGGCGCTCACGCCGCGACCGCGCCTTGGGCGGCGGTCTTGCCCGGCTGCTTGAGGCCCAGCGCCTCGCGATAGACGTCGAGCGTGCGCGCGCACATCAGCTGCTTGTTGAAGTTGGCGCGAACGAAGGCGATGGCGCGCTCGGCGATCGCCCGGCGCTGGGCTTCGCTGAGGCTCAGCGCCGCGTCGATCGCGGCGGCGAGCTGCGCCGGGTCGCCCGGCGGAATCAGCCAGCCGGTGCTGCCGTCGAGCACGGTTTCGCGCGACCCGCCGTGGTCGGTAGCGACCACCGGCTTGCCCATGGCCTGGGCTTCCACGGCGACGCGCCCGAACGCCTCGGCGTCGGTCGAGGCCGACACCACCAGGTCCGCGAGCTTGAGCGCCGCCGGCATGTCGTTGCAGCGGTCGATGATGTGGATGACGGTATCCAGCCCGTGCCGGGCGATGCGCTGCTCGAGCTCCTTGCGGTACGCGCCGCGGCCCTGCTCCGCGCCCACCAGCAGGCAGCGCAAGTCCTTGCCGCCGCGCCGCGCGATGGCGTCGATCAGCACGGTTTGGCCCTTCCAGCGCGTCAGCCTGCCCGGCAGCATGATCACCGGAACCCCGTCGGGCAGCCGCCAGTCGCGCGCCAGCTTCATCTGCCGCTCGGCGCTGACGCGCGCCGGGTCGAAGCGGTCGAAGTCGATGCCGCGCGGAATGTGGCGGATCAGCGTGGGATCGGCGCCGTATTGCCGGGTGACATGCTCGACGATGAACTGCGAGGCGGCGATCACCCGGTCGCCGCGCGCCATCACCGAGTTGTACCAGCGCTTGGCCGGGTTGGCGGCGTTGTAGGTGCCGTGGAACGTGGTGATGAAGCGCGCGCCGTGGCGCCTGGCGGCGAACAGCGCGCTCCAGGCCGGCGCGCGGCTGCGCGCATGCACGACGTCGACGGCATAATCCGACATCAGGCGCCGTAGGCGCTCGATGTTGGCGCGCATCACGAAGGGATTCTTGCTGTCGAGCGGCAGGGTGAAATGCTTGGCCCCGGCGCGCTCGACCTCGCGCACCATCGGTCCGCCCGACGAGGCGACCAGGCTGGTCCAGCCGGCGGCGGCCACCGCGGCGGCCACGTCCACCGCGCCGCGCTCGACGCCCCCGGTGACAAGCCCGGGCAAGACCTGTAAGACAATCGGAGGCCGGCCCGCACCGCCGCCGACGGCCCCGTTGGCTGCCGCCGGCCGATCGCCAGGTTCACGATGGGATGCGCCGCCGACCGGAATGTCCATGCCTGATAGCCGAACGTTGCAGAAGGCCGCGATACTATCACGCGGCGACCGCCCGGCAATCGCGTACCAGCGAACCAAGGGCCGCGCGCCGGGCGTGATGTTCCTGGGCGGATACCGCTCCGACATGACCGGGGCGAAGGCCCTGGCGCTGGAAGGATTCTGCCAGGCGCGCAAACAGGCGTTCCTGCGCTTCGACTATTCGGGACACGGCGCGTCGGGCGGCACGTTCACCGATTGCACGATCTCGACGTGGCTCGACGATTCGCTCGACGCGCTCGACAAGCTGACCGAGGGACCGCAAATCCTGGTCGGATCGAGCATGGGCGGCTGGCTGACGCTGCTGGTCGCGCTCAGGCGGCCGGACCGCGTGGCGGGGCTGGTCGGCATCGCCTCGGCGCCCGACTTCACCGAGGAGCTGCTGTGGCCCAACATGGCGCCGCCCGCGCGCCGCGAGTTGGCCAAGAACGGCGTGATCTACCGTCCGTCCGCCTACGGCGACGGTCCCTACCCGATCACCAAGGCGCTGATCGAGGACGGCCGCAACCATCTTCTGTTGGGCGCGCCGATTCCGGTCAAATGCCCGGTGCGCCTGCTGCACGGCATGCAGGACCGCGACGTGCCGTGGATCTATTCGCAGCGGCTGGCCGAGCGGCTGGAAAGCGAGAACGTGACGGTCACGCTGTTCAAGAGCGGCGGCCATCGCCTGGCCGAGCCGGAGGAGCTGGCGCGGCTCAACTACCTGATCGGCGAGCTATCGGCGCTGGCCGGCAAGTAGCGCCCCGAGCCCATCCCTGTAGCTCGGGTAGCGCAGCGCCACCCCCAGCTCTTTCTTGATGCGGTCGTTGCTGACGCGCTTGTTGTCGGCATAGAAGCCGCGGGCCATTTCCGACATCGACGCCTGCGCCCGTTCGTAAGCCACGAGCGGCGGCGGGATCTGGCCCAAAAGCCGGCAGGCCTCGGCGATCACCGCCTCGGGCGGGGCGGGATCGTCGTCGCACACGTTATAGACAGCGCCCGGGTTCGGCCGCGCGATCGAGGCCAGCAGCACCGCCGCGATGTCCTCGACATGGATGCGGCTGAACACCTGGCCGGGCTTGTCGATGCGCCTGGCCTGGCCGCGCTTGACCGTGTCGATGGCGCTGCGGCCAGGGCCGTAAATGCCGGCGAGGCGGAACAGATGAACCGGCAGCCCGTGCCGGCGCCGCAGATCGAGCCACGCGTCCTCCGCCGCGACCCGCCGCCGGCCGCGCTCGCCGGTAGGCGTGCGCTCTGTCGTCTCATCGACCCATCCGCCTTGCCGGTCGCCATAGACGCCGGTGGTGGACAGATAACCGACCCAGGCCAGGGTTTTCAGCGCGGCGATGTCGGCCGCGTGCGCGCCGATCGCGGGATCGCCGCGACCGCCGGGCGGAATCGACGACAGCAGATGCGTGGTTCCGGCCAGCGCTTGGCCCGCATCGGCCAGCGGCGCGCCATCGGCGAACAGGAACGATTCGACGCCGCGCGATTCGAGCGCCCGGCGCTTGTCCTCGGTCCGGCAGGTGCCCGCCACGCGCCAGCCCTGGATGGACAGGCGTTCGGCCAGCGCCGAGGCGCTGTAGCCCAGGCCGAAGCAGAAAATTCGCCTTGGTTCGGTCATGTTCCCGCGATTCTATGGCCAGCCATCGACCGGCAGCGTAGAATCACGGGCATGAGAAAGACAACCACACAGACACAGAGACACAGAGCGGGGTTGGATTTCAGGCCCAAGACGGGCGTCTTGGGAAAGTGTTTCTCCGTGTCTCTGTGCCTCGGTGGTTTGTTTTTGCAGCTTCCGTCCGATGCGATGGCCCAGGCATCGAAGGCGCGGCCGCAATCCGAGGCGCAGCGCTACGAGGCCTGCATGGCGGCGGCGCGGCGCGACCCGGCCGCCGCGTTCGACCAGGCGCTGTCCTGGCAAGACCAGGGCGGCGGCGGCGCGGCGCGGCACTGCGCCGCCGTGGCGCTGGTCAACATGAAGCAATATAAGCCCGGCGCCGAACGGCTGGAGAAGCTGGCGCAGGACCTGAAGAACCCGGAGGACGAGGCTTTGCGCGTGGGCGTGCTGGCCCAGGCGGGCCAAGCCTGGCTTCTGGCCGGCGACACCGGCCGCGCCTACGCCGTGCAGAGCGCGGCGCTGAAGCTCAGCCCCCAGGACCCCGAGCTGTGGATCGACCGCGGGCAGACGCTCGCGACCGCCAAGAACTACAAGGACGCGGCGGCCGATTTCGACCAGGCGATCAAGCTCGACGCCGGGCGTTCCGACGCTTTTCTGTTCCGCGCCAGCGCGCGGCGGTTCCTGGAGGACCTTCCAGGCGCGCGCCAGGACATCGACGCGGCGCTGAAGCTAAGGCCCACCGACCCAGACGCGCTGGTCGAGCGCGGCATCATCCGGCGGCTCGCCAACGACGACGCCGGCGCGCGCGAGGACTGGATGGCGGTGATCAAGACGCATCCGGATTCCCCCGCCGCGGCCGCCGCGCACGAGAATCTGGAAAAGCTGGACGTGAAGCAGTAGACGCCTGAAACCGCCATGGCCGCCCCCGGATTTGATCCGGGGTTGACCCGGCCATCAACGCGAGCTTCGAAAACGAAGCGTGGATGCCCAACTCAGAGGCCACGGCTGTCCGGTTGAGTTGTTCTCTCGTTCCGCCAACGCCAATGCCGACGCAGCGATCGGTCGATCGGCCTCGGGCAGGACTCGCGCTCGCT
>JBQTIS010000290.1:0-2987 GCA_052387895.1 Rhodospirillales bacterium
CCTTCGGTCAAGCCCGCGCGCGCGGCCACGTCGCGCGGCACGCGCACGCCCAGGCTATTGCCCCATTTCGCGACCTGCACCTTTATTGGCATGGATGCTCCATTTCTCTGTATATCCGTCGTTTATCATATTGGATATCCCGCGAATATACAATCATATCCCGGCGTCCGCACAATGCTTGGCGGCGGCACGTATATTTGGCACATAGACGCCTCGGGACCTTAAGGAAACCCATGTCCGAACCAGCCGAAACGGCCGCGCCGGAGGCGGGTCGCGATTTCATCCGCGACATCGTCCGGGCGGATATCGACGCCAAGCGCTGCGCAGCGCCGGTCACGCGCTGTCCGCCCGCGCCCAACGGATATCTCCATATCGGCCACGCCCAGTCGATCTGCCTCAATTTCGGCATCGCCCGGGAGTTCGGCGGCCGCTGCCACCTGCGCTTCGACGACACCAACCCCACCCAGGAGGAGCAGGAATTCATCGACGCGATCGAGGCCGACGTGCGTTGGCTCGGCTTCGATTGGGGCCGGCACCTCTATCACGCCTCGGATTATTTCGAGCAGCTCTACCAGTGGGCCGAGCACCTTATCCGCGTCGGCAAGGCCTATGTCGACGATACGCCGCTGGCGGAGATGCGCGCGATGCGCGGCACGCTGACCGAGCCGGGCAGGCCGAGCAGGTATCGCGACCGCCCGGCTGGCGAGAATCTCGACCTGTTCCGCCGCATGAAGGCCGGCGAGTTTCCCAACGGCGCGCGGGTGCTGCGCGCCAAGATCGACATGGCGGCCGGCAACATGAACCTGCGCGACCCGGTGCTCTATCGCATCCTGCACGCGGCGCATCCGCGCACCGGTACGGCGTGGTGCGTCTATCCCACCTACGACTTCGCCCACGGCCAGTCCGACGCCATCGAGCACGTGACGCACTCGCTATGCACCCTGGAGTTCGAGGACCACCGTCCGCTCTACGACTGGCTGCTCGACAATTTGCCGGTGCCCGCGCGGCCGAGGCAGTACGAGTTCGCCCGCCTCAACATGACCTACACCGTGCTGTCGAAGCGGTTCCTGACCGAGCTGGTGAAGCAGGGGCGCGTCGCGGGCTGGGACGATCCGCGCATGCCGACGCTGGCGGGTCTGCGCCGGCGCGGCGTGCCGCCGGCCGCGATCCGCGACTTCGTTTCGCGCATCGGCATGGCGCGCGCCAACAGCGTGGTCGACGCCGCCATGTTCGAGCATTCGATCCGCGAGCTGTTGAACAAGTCCGCGCCGCGCTTCATGGCCGTGCTGCGGCCCTTGAAGGTCGTGATCGAGAACTGGCCCGAGGGTAAAACGGAAGAGCTGGATGCGGCGAACAACCCGGGCGATCCGGCGGCGGGCACGCGGCGCATTCCCTTCGGCCGCGAGCTCTACGTCGAACGCGACGACTTCATGGAAAACCCGCCGAAGAAATTCTTCCGCCTGTCGCCGGGCAGGGAAGTCAGGCTGCGCTACGCCTATTTCGTCACTTGCCGCGCGGCGGTGAAGAACGCGGCGGGCGAGGTGGTCGAGCTGCGCTGCGCCTACGATCCGGCGACGCGCGGCGGCGACGCGCCGGACGGGCGCAAGGTGCAGGCCACGCTGCACTGGGTGACGGTCAAGGACTCCGCGCCGGCCGAGGTGCGGCTCTATGGCCACCTGTTCGCGCGGCCCGATCCCGGCGCCGGCGGCGACCCGATGGCGGATCTCAATCCAGACTCGCTGGAAACGCTGACGGACTGCCGCGTCGAGCCGGCGCTTGCGGCCTGGAACGCCGGCGAGCCCGTGCAGTTCGAGCGCCAGGGCTATTTCTGCCGCGACCGGGATTCCAAGGCCGGCAAGCCGGTATTCAACCGCACCGTGGGTTTGCGGGATACTTGGGCGAAGGTTCAGGCTGGGGCGAAGGTTGAGGCTGGGGCCAAGCCGGCGCGGCCCTCCAACAAGTCCTAAACCCCGTGATTGCATGTCGTGGGTCGCGCTCGACGGGACTTCACCCGGACATGGCGGCGGTAGTAAGATGACCATCGGCGGTTCCGGCGCGCACGCGCGCGGGCCGCGCCTACCCAACGACGACCCATGTTCAACTCGGTGCCAGGGAAGGGCCGATGCGTATCCTGTTTCTTTTCTTGGGCGCGCTGATCGCCGCCCTCGCCGCGCCCGGCGCTTCGCCCGGCCGCGCCGCCGAGGACGCCTCGCACTACGTGCAAAAGCTTCTCGCCGAGATGGTGGCGGTATCCAGGCGCCCGACGCACGACCGCCGCGCCTTCTACGAACGCCTGCTCGGCCACGAGATCGACTGGAGCGGACCGGCGCACTACGCCCTGGGGCCGCGGTTCGCTGCGCTGACCGAGAGCGAGCGCACCAGGCTGGCGGACTGGTCGCGCAAGTCGGTGCTCGGCCACAGCGGCGTGATGCAGTTCGTGCAGAACCTGGTGTTCCAGTCCTGCGCCATCAGCGGCAAGCAGCTGGGGCCGGACATATCGTCGGTTCGAATCAACTGCAATCGATTCGGCGACGAACCGAATTTCACCGTGCGATTCGAGATCGCGCGGCGGGGCGGCGGGTTTCGAATCGTGGATGTCGGCTATATCGGCATCTCGCTGCGCGAGGAGCTGGGCAAGGAAATCTTCAAGAAAGACGCGGTCGAGGAGCACGGCGTGCGCGTCGACGCGGTCGCGATCAAGAACTAAATCGTTTCGTCCGCCGCCGCGGCGGTTAGAATGCGGCGATGGCCCGCCGCCGCAACTCCACGCGCCTCAAGCTCGGCAGGAACTATTGGGACCGAATCGCCCCGCGCTGGCGCGAGCGGATCTTCGATACCCTGGCGCAGGACCGGAACGGCGCGATCCTTGCCGAGCTCGAGCGCGCCGCGCGCGGCTCGGCCCACGTGGCCGATTTCGGCTGCGGCGTCGGCGTCTACCTGCCGGTCCTCGCCCGGCTGTTCGCGGACGTGCAGGGCTTCGACCATTC
>JBQTIS010000291.1:0-8762 GCA_052387895.1 Rhodospirillales bacterium
AGCGTAACCATGCCGCGATGCGTGCCCTCGTAGTTCCTGGGCTTCCAGTCGGCGATGCTGACCGGCCCGTCCATGAAGCGGTCCTCGGGCTTGTAGCCCTGTTCCATGGCCGTCAGATAGACGACCGGCTTGAACGCCGAGCCGGGCTGGCGCAGCGCCTGCGCCGCGCGGTTGAACTGGCTTTGCGCGTAGTCGGCGCCGCCGACCATGGCGCGCACCGCGCCGTCGGGCGTCATCGCCACCAGCGCCGCCTGGCGCACGTTGGCGGCGGCGCCGTCGGTGTCGAGCATCAGCGCCACCTTGGAATCGGCCAGCGTTTGCAGGCGCGCATCGAGCGTGGTGAGGATCACGAGGTCGCGGTCGGTGAAGCCGACGACGCCCTGCACCTGGTCCATGATCCAGTCGGCGAAGTAGCGCCCGCCCGCGACCGTGGCGGCGACGGCGACCGGCCTGCCGGGCTCGGGATGGGCGGCGGCGGCCTGCTCGCGCGTCAGGAACCCGGCATCCACCATGTTGGCGAGCACCCGGCGCGTGCGTTCGGCCGCGGCCTCGGGATCGGCCAGCGGGTTGAAGCGCGACGGCGCCTTCAGCAATCCCGCCAGCATCGCCGCCTGCCACAGCGTCGCCTTGCGCGCCGAGACGCCGAAATAGCGCCGCGCCGCCGCGTCCACGCCATAGGCGCCCGCGCCGAGATAGACGCGGTTGAGGTAGAGCGTGAGAATCTGTGCCTTGGTGAACTTGCGTTCCAGCCACAGCGCCAGCAGCGATTCCTGCATTTTGCGCCGGACCGTGCGCTCGGGCGAAAGGACCAGGTTCTGGGCGAGCTGCTGGGTGATGGTCGAGCCGCCCTGGCGGATGTAGCCGGCGCGGATATTGGCGAGAAGCGCGCGCGCGAGCCCGACGGGATCGATACCGGGGTGCGACTGGAAGCGCCGGTCCTCGGTCGCCATCACGGCCAGGGGAATCGCCGGCGGCATCTCCTCGAGCGTCAGCGTCTCGCCCACCAGATCGCCGAAGCTGGCGAACTGGACGCCGTCGGATGCCAGCAACGTGATCGACGGCCGGCGCGTCGGCGCCTCGAGCGAGCGAATGTCGGGCAGGCCGAGGGCGTAGTAGACGACAATGCCCGCGCCCAGGATCGCCGCCCAGACCGACAGCAGCGCCGTCCAATAGAACAGCCGGCGCAGCGCCGAGGGGCGGCGCCGGTGCTTTCGGTGGCCCGGCGGATCGGCCCCGCCCTTGCCGGCGCCGCTGGGCCTGCTTTCGTCGGAACTGGGGGATCGGTCCTCGCGCCGCGCGCGCAAGGCCATCTGCGTCTTGCCGACCCGTGCCACCATGCGCCGGTTTCTAGGCCGGAATTGTGGCGAAATCTAATGCTTTATGCGATGCCGCCGCCGCCGGTAACCGAGGTTAATTCCGCAGCTCGGGCCGGTCCCGGAACAGGTCCAGCGCCTCGGGGTTGGCCAGCGCCTCCTTGTTCTTGACCGGCCTTCCGTGCACCACGTCGCGCACCGCCAGCTCGACGATCTTGCCGCTCTTGGTTCGCGGTATGTCGGTCACCTGCACGATCTTGGCCGGCACTTGGCGCGGCGTGGTGTTCTTCCTGATCCGGTCCTTGATCTTCTTCTGCAAGCCCTCGTCGAGCGCCATCCCGGGGCGCAGGCGCACGAACAAGACCACGCGCACGTCGCCGTCGGCCCAGTCTTGGCCGATCACGATCGATTCCAGCACCTCGTCGAGCTGCTCGACCTGGCGGTAGATCTCGGCGGTGCCGATTCGCACCCCGCCGGGGTTCAACACCGCGTCGGAGCGGCCGTGGATGACCAGGCCGCCGTTGCCGGTGATCTCGATGTAGTCGCCGTGGCACCACACGTTCTTGAAGCGCGAGAAATAGGCGGCGCGGTATTTCTTGCCGTCGGGATCGTTCCAGAAACCGACCGGCATGGAGGGGAACGGCCTGGTGCAGACCAGCTCGCCCTTGCCGCCGCGCAGCGGCTTGCCGTCGTCGCCGAACACGTCGACCGCCATGCCGAGGCCCCGCGCCTGGATTTCGCCGCGGTGCACCGGGCCGGTTGGGTCGCCGAGGACGAAGCACGAGATGATGTCGGTGCCGCCGCTGATCGAGGCCAGATGCACGTCCTTCTTGATCGCGTGGTAGACGAAGTCGAACGCCTCGGGCACCAGCGGCGAGCCGGTGGAGCAGATCGTGCGCACGGTCCTGAGCGCGTGCGTCTCGACCGGCTTCAGGCCCGCTTTCTTCACCGCGTCGATATACTTGGCCGAGGTGCCGAACAGAGTGACGCCCTCTTGGTCGGCGTAGTCGAACAG
The DNA here is from genome assembly GCA_052387895.1 of Rhodospirillales bacterium. Classification (GTDB taxonomy): domain Bacteria; phylum Pseudomonadota; class Alphaproteobacteria; order JAEULC01; family JAEULC01; genus JAEULC01. The sequence goes on from JBQTIS010000291.1 coordinate 2,329, forward strand.
GATGTTGCCGGTGGGATGGAACGGCGAGCCGTCGTAGAGCGCCAACGCGGCCTCGGACGCCAGCGCCGAGATCAGCCAGTTCCACATCATCCAGCCGCAGGTGGTGAAATAAAACACGCGGTCGCCGCGCTTCACGTCGCTTTGCAGGCGGTGTTCCTTCAGGTGCTGCAGCAGCGTGCCGCCGGCGCCGTGCACGATGCATTTCGGCACCCCCGTGGTGCCGCTGGAGAACATGATGAACAGCGGGTGGTTGAACGGCAGCCGCTCGAACCCGATGTCGCCCGCGGGATGGGGCGCGATGAAATCGTCCAGCGGCAGGGCGCGGTCGATGCCCGCCAGGTCGGGCTTTTCTTGCGTGTAGGGAACCACCACCGCACGCTTTACGCTGGGCAGCTTGGCCAGGATCTCCGGCAGCTTGTCGAGCGAGGAATGGGCGCGGCCGGCGTAGAAATAGCCGTCGGCCGAGAACAGCACCGTGGGCTCGATCTGCCCGAAGCGGTCGAGCACGCCCTGGACGCCGAAATCGGGCGAGCAGGACGACCAGATCGCGCCGACGCTGCTGGCGGCCAGCATGGCCATCGCGGTCTCGGGCAGGTTGGGCAGGTAGCCGGCGACGCGCTCGCCGGGCTTGACGCCCTGGGCGCGCAAGGCCTGGGCCAGGCGCGAAACCGTGTCGTAGACTTGGCGGAAGGTGAGCGAGCGCTTCACCTTGTCCTCGCCCCAGAACACCATGGCCTGGCCGCCGTCGCGCCGGCGCAGCAGGTTCTCGGCGAAATTGAGCCGGGCGTCGGGGAAGAATTGCGCGCCCGGCATCTTCTTGGCGTCGACCAGTGCGCGGCTGCCGCGCGTGGCGGCGATCACGTCGCAGAAGTTCCATACCGAGGTCCAGAACTTGCCCGGCTCGGCCACCGACCAGCGCCACAACGAGGCGTAGTCCGCCGGCTTGACCCCCCAGTCCTGCCGCACCTGCGCCAGGAACGCGGCCACGTTGGTCTGCGCCACCCGCACCGGCAAGGGCCGCCACAACGGCGCCGGCTTCGCGGCCCTAGCTTTGGCGATGGGGGCTTTGGCGGGGGACTTCGATCGGCGGGTCTTGCTGCGGGCCATGGGCGTCCTCGTCAATTGATTGTCGGGCACAATCGTCGCGCGGAGGGCGGAATCTCCGGGTTGAACAGGCCCCAACCTCCGCCCCCAAGGCAACAGGCTCCCGCGACCGTCGCATGCGCAACCCTTCCATGCGCGTTCGGTTCTGGCAAAGCCCGGCGCCCCGGCTATCCTCGACCATACTACATGGCGTCCATCCAAAGCACCGCGCCCACCCAGCGCATGGCCTTTCTTCGCGACCTGTCGCCCGCCGCCAAGGCGGCGCTGTACATGCTGGCGGCGACGGTTATGTTCGCCTTCATGAACGTGATCGTCCGGCTGTGCGCCGAGGCGCTGCCGCCGACCGAGGTCGCGTTCTTCCGCTGCTTCTTCTCGCTGCTGGTGATGCTGCCGTGGATCGCGCGCTACGGCGTTTCCAGCATGAAGACCCAGCGCCTGAAGCTCTACTCGCTGCGCGCGCTGCTGGCGATGGTGTCGATGATCTGCTGGTTCACGGCGGTGGCGACGATTCCCTTGGCCGAGGCCACGGCGCTGAGCTTCACCGGGCCGCTGTTCGCGACCGCGGGCGCGGCGCTGATCCTGCGCGAGACGGTGGGCTGGCGGCGTTGGTCGGCCGTGATCGTCGGCTTCGCCGGCGTCTTGATCGTGGTGCAGCCGGGCGCGGCTTCGCTTTCGCTGGGCGCCTCGCTGGCGCTGGCCTCGGCGCTGCTGGCCGCGGCCGGGATGCTGATGGTGAAGTCGCTGTCGCGCACCGAGCCCACGCCCGCGATCGTCGCCTACATGATGATCTACCTGACGCCGCTGTCGCTGATCGCGGCGCTGCCGGTATGGCAATGGCCGCCGCTGGCGCTGCTGCCCTGGCTGGTGGCGCTGGGCGTCGTGGGCGCGCTGGCGCATCTGTGCTTCACGCACGCGCTGGCGGCGGCCGACGCTTCGGCGGTGATGCCCTATGACTATCTGCGCCTGCCGGCCGCGGCGGCGATGGCCTTTCTGGCCTTCGCCGAAGTGCCGACGGTGTGGACCTGGATCGGCGGGGCGGTGATCGCGCTGTCGACCATGTACATCGCCCAGCGCGAGATGGCGCTGCGGCGGGCCAGGACGGCGCCCGAGATTCCGCCGGCCTCCTGAGCCGCCTTCCCCGCCGCGACGATCCGATTCGAGAATCGGCCCGCGGCCGATAGCCGCTTGCGCCGAAGCCGCGCGCGTTGCACCTATAGCCGATGGCAGAGACCCCCTCGCCCGGCCTTTTGCGGGGCCTTTGGTACTACGCGATGCCCGGCGCCCTGGTCGGCCGGGGCGCGACTCGGCACCGCCAGGTGCTGGGCGAGCCGCTGCTGATCGGCCGCGACGCCGGGGGCCGGGTGTTCGCGCTGCGCGACATCTGCCCGCATCGCGGCATGCCCTTGAGCAAGGGCCGGTTCGACGGGCGCGAGGTGGAGTGCTGCTATCACGGCTGGCGCTTCGACACGCGCGGCGGCTGCACCGCGATTCCCTGGCTGGTCGACGGCAGCGAGGTCGAGGTCGCGCGCATCAAGGTCAGGCGCTATCCCGCGCGCGAGCTGCTGGGCAACGTGTTCGTGTACATGGGCGAGCCCGACGCGGCCGAGGCGGCGCTGCCCGAGCCGCCGCCGATGGTCGACATCGGCGTGGCCAAGCCCGACATCGCGGTCGAGACGGAGTTCGATTGCCATGTCGACCACGCGGTGATCGGCCTGATGGACCCGGCGCACGGGCCGTTCGTGCACACCTCGTGGTGGTGGCGGCCCGGGCGCAAGATGCAGGTGAAGGAAAAGGCGTTCGAGCCGGCGCCGCTGGGCTTCCGCATCAAGCGGCACCGGCCGCCGACGAATTCGCGCGCTTACTACATATTCCTGGGCGGGGCGCCGGAGACCGAGATCATCTTCCGCCTGCCCGGCCTGCGCTGGGAGCACGTGCGCGCCGGCAAGCACCAGTTCTGCCAGCTCACCGCCGTGACCCCGATCGACGAAAAGACCACGCGCATCAGCCACGTGATCTATTGGACCATGCCGTGGCTGACGCCGATCAAGCCGTTCCTCAAGGGCATCGCGGGACGCTTCATCGACCAGGACCGCGCCGTCGTGGCGAAGCAGCAGAAGGGCCTGCGCTTCGACGCGCCGATGATGCTGGTGCGCGACGCCGACACGCCCGCGCGCTGGTATTTCCGGCTGAAGAAGGAGTTCGCCGATGCCGCTTCCGAGCGCCGGGAGTTCAAGAATCCGGTCGAGGAAACCGTGTTGCGCTGGCGCAGCTAGCGTTTCGCCCCGATTCGCCGCGCGGCGGCGGCGGCGATGGTTTCGGGCGCGGCGGTCACGTCGATCACGACCGGCCGTTCGTCGGCCACCGGCTCCTCCAACGCGGCGAACTGGCTTTCCAGCAGCGCCGGCGGCATGAAATGGCCTTTGCGCCCGCCGAGGCGTTTCTCGATCAAGTCGCGCGCGCCACAGAGATATACCAGCCGGACCCCTTCGCGCGGCCCAATCAGGATGTCGCGATAGGCGCGTTTCAGCGCCGAGCAGGCGACGACTAGGGCGCGCCCGTCGCGTTGCGCGCGGTCGATGGCGGCGGCGATGGCGTGAAGCCAGGGCAGGCGGTCGGAGTCGTCGAGCGGCGCGCCGTTGGACATCTTGACGATGTTGGCGGGGGGATGGAATTGGTCGCCCTCGGCGAAATCGGCGCCGATCGCCTCGGCCAGCAGCCGGCCCACCGTGGTCTTGCCGGCGCCGCTGACGCCCATCAGCACGACCACCGGCCTGACGGCGTTCATGCCTTCGACCCGTCGAGGTGGAAGCGCCCGGGCCGGTCCATGCGCTCGAAGCCGTGCTGGCCGAAGCGGTCGCGCTGCGCCTGCACCAGCGCGGTCCACAGCCGCTTCGCCGCGAGCGCGTCGAACCAGGCCAGCGCCGATGCAAGGCACGGCGCGGGCACGGCCGACGCGGCGGCCGCGGACACCGCGATGCGCAGCGCGCCGATGCCCCGGGCGATGCGCGGCGCAAGGGCCGGCGCCAGCAGCAGGCCAGGGATCGCGGGGCCGGCGGCGAGGGCGCCGCGCATCGGCTCCAGGCTCTTGGCGCGCAAGATACAGCCCGCGCGCCATACCCGCGCCGCCTCGGCTGGCGTTGCGGGCCAGCTCCAGGCCCGGGCCGCCGCTTCGATCAGCGTGAAGCCTTGGGCGTAGGCGCAAAGAATCGCCGCGTCGAGCGCCTCGCCCATGGTCGGGGCCAGTCCGGCGAAGCGCGCTTTCTTTCCCCGGGGCGTCGCCGGGAGGCCGGGCACGGCGCCGCGGCCCGGCCAGCCGCTGACGGCGCGCGCGAACACGGCTTCGGCCAGGGTGGGCGCGGGCAAGCCCAGCTCGAGCGCGGCCTGCGCCGCCCATTGGCCGGTGCCTTTCTGGCCGGCGTTGTCGCGGATCGCATCGACCAGCGCCCCGCCGGTCGCTTGGTCCTTCAGCGCCAGAAGCTCCGCCGTGATTTCGATCAGATACGAGCCCATGGCGCCCTTGTTCCAGCGCGCGAAATGCCGGGCGCAGCGCGCGTTCGACTGGCCCGCGACCAGATGCAGCGCCATCCAGGTCTCGGCGATCGACTGCATGACCGCGTACTCGATGCCGTTATGCACCGTCTTGACGAAGTGCCCGGCCCCGCCCGGCCCGAACCAGCCGAGGCACGGCTCGCCGCTGGCGCGCGCGGCGACCGCCTCCAGCATCGGCGCAACGCGCTTGAAGGCCGGGCGCGGGCCGCCCGCCATGATCGCGGCGCCCTTCAGCGCGCCCTCTTCCCCGCCGGAGATGCCGGCGCCGATGAAGTCCACACCCCTGGCGGCGAAACTCGCGGCGCGGCGCTCGGTGTCGCGGTAGTGCGAGTTGCCGCCGTCGATCACCACGTCGCCGGGCTCCAATAGAGGCCGAAGCGCGTCCAGCACCTCGTCCACCGGTTTGCCGGCGGTGACCATGAGCAGCACCGCGCGCGGACGCTTCAGCGCCGTGACCAGCGCTCCGAGATCGGCGACAGCGACGGCGGCGGGAACCCGCTTGGACAAGTCGCGCAGACGCGCGCCGTCGTGGTCGAAGGCTGCGAGCGGAAATCCGGCGCGCGTGAAACTCCGCGCCAGCCCCGCGCCCATCGTGCCGACGCCGACCAAGCCGAGCGCGGCCCCGGGCGCAGCGCGCGAAGTCATGCCCCGGCCAGGCAGTCCGCCGCGCGGCGGATCACGTCGAGCGCGCGGGCCAGAACCATCTCCTTCCAGTCCTCCTTGTCGGGATAGAAGGCGGCGCGGATCTGTTTCTTGATGGCGCGGCCCTGCGGCGAATTGACGTCGCCGTGCAGATGCAGCCAGTTGTCGGCGCGCAGGGCGAGAATGACCTGGTCCGGCGGCAGCGTGCCGTATTCCAGCCCGATATCGGTGACGTCGGCGTTGGGCAGCGCCTTCTGCAACCCGAGGCCCAGCGTGCCCACGATCACCGCCGAGGCCGAGTTGCCGCGCGCGGGCACGGTCATTTCCTTGCCGAACCACGCCTCGGCGCGCCGCGTGACCGGCGAGTCCACGGGGTGCGGGCAGATCAGCTCGCCGTGGCCGTAGGGCCCGAGGCCGGTGTGGAAATCGATCAGCGCGACCTGGCGCGCGCGGCCGAGGTGGCGCTGGACCAGGTAGGTGAAGATGCGCCGCGACCAAGTCGGCCGCTTGCCGCCGAAGAACAGCCCGCCGGGGTGATCGTACTGGCCGCCGGAGATCGCGGCCTGGAGCGCGAAATCGCCGTGCTTCTTGGCGTGGGCGTCGAGCAGGGCTTGTGCGGCCGCCTGTCCCCGCTCGCTCCAGTCCCCGGGACAGACCGCCTCGGCCAGCTCGTCATAGGCGGGATTCCGCGGCAGGGGCTTGGCGAAGTCGGCGAAATTGCGGTTGAGGTCGACATTGTCCTCGGTCACGCGCCGGAGCCACGCGAAGCCGTGCGGGTTGATGGCGTGGACGACGAGGACGCCGACGCCGGCGGGCAGGCGCTCGGGCCCCCCGCCCGCGATCCAGCCGATCTGGCAGCCCGAGCCGCAAAAGCCTTCGACCCCGTGCGTGCCGGACACCAGCACCAGCGCGCGCTGGGGATCGCGGGGCCCGAACCACGCCGCCTCGGTGCTCAAGTCCTCGCCGCCGGGGCCCTTGCCGGGGTTGGCGAGCGATTCCAGCGCCGCGCCGGCGGCCGCGGCGGCGGCGCGGAAACCCTCGCGCGCCTCGAGATACGTCGCGGAAAAATACCGGCTGGCTGACATGGTTCGATTCCTCGGGCTGGAATTCCCGGGCTGGAATTCCCGGGCTGGAATTCC
>JBQTIS010000292.1:0-3675 GCA_052387895.1 Rhodospirillales bacterium
ATGTTCTGCCGCTTGAAGGACTTCCGACGCATCGCGACGCGCTACGACAAGCTCGCCAGAAATTACCTCGCCGCCGTCTGCATCGTCGCCACCGTCATATGGTGGCTCGATTGAGTCTGGACCCTAAAGCTCCCACATTTAGGCTTCATGCCGATGCAAATATTCTAAAAGAGCTACGCGGCAATATGCTTGCACTTGCGGCGGCGCGCCGACAATTCGGCGCTGCAAAATCTACACACCAGCTTTCTTAACAACCGGAACAATTTTTTTGAACGCGCTCTCAAAAACGTCGCCGGCCTCGGTGAGGTTTAGTTTTCCATCGGCTTCTAACTCGCGGGCGAGTTTTTTGAACCGCTCCCCCTGCTTGGTGGCGGGGCCCTTGGTGCGCTTCGGTTTCGCTTTTGCCATTAGGCCTGCCGATGAGTCGTTCGGTAAGTAAGCCGCTTGCCGACGATACCACGGACCGCGTTTTCGGTCCGCTGTTCGTCGTCCACGCCCAGCTTGATCCGGTTGTTGTAGCGGAAGTCGTATTCAGCGAGATAGCGATGCAGATGCTTGCCGGAACAATGCTGGTAGACGCCTTTCATCCCGCGCTTGAACACGCTGAAAAAGCCTTCGACCGAGTTGGTATGGACGCCCTCGCGAACATACTCGCCCCGGCTATGGACAACAGACTGATGGGCCTTGAAATGGCCGCCAAGCAGCTTGTAGTGGCCACCTTCATCGGTAGTCAGGATGGACCGCCTATCGACATTGGCGAGCAGGATTGGGCGCAGGGTGGCCGCCTTGGTGTCGTCAATGTGGAACGACCGGGCTTCGCCCCCACGCTGTACGAGGCTGAAAACGGCGTGTTTGTGACCACGCCCGCCAGTGGCGATCTTGCCGGGTTTGTTGCCGATGAAGGTTTCGTCGGCTTCCACAAATTCCATGCCGCCCCCCATAGGGGGCAGAACGCCCTTGGACTTCATGGCCTCGCGGATACGGTGAGACATGAACCAAGCGGTTTTGAGGGTCACGCCCAAGGTCCGGTGAAGCTGGTTGCTGCTGATGCCCTTCTTGGACGAGCAAAGCAGGAACATGGCTTGAAGCCACAGGTGCAGCGGAACGTGACTGGCCTCGAAAATGGTGCCGATCTTGACCGTAAAGGGCTTCCGGCAGGCATAGCACTTGTAGGCACCGATCCGGGTGGACTTGCCAGCCAGCTTGCCGATCCGGTCGGTAGAGCCGCAATGGGCGCATACCGGGCCATTGGGCCATACGCGGGCTTCAACCCAAGCGTAGGCGGCTTCTTCGTCGCGGAAATGATGGGCATCGAGTACGGCGGACATGGGCGGCTCCATTGATTGAAACCACCCTACATTACGCACCTGGGTACGTCAAGTATAATATCGCCTCGACGGAAAGTGGCACGCCACCGTGGTGCCCACGCCGGGGGTGCTGTCGATCGTGAACGATCCGTTATGCAGCTTCATCAGGCCGGCCACGATCGACAAGCCCAGCCCCACGCCCTCGAAGCGCCGGGTGTGCGACTGGTCGACCTGGTAGAAGGGCCGGCCCAGGTTCGCGATCGCCGCTTTGGGGATGCCGATTCCGGTGTCGGCGACTTTGACGGTAATTCCGCCGTCGGCGCGCCGCTCCGCGGTCACCGTCACCCGGCCGCCTTCGGGCGTGAACTTCACGGCATTGGACAGCAGATTGACGAGAATCTGCTTCACCATCCGCGGGTCGCCAAGAAGCGAAAACCCGGCCGGAATCTCGCTGAGCACGGCAAGATGCTTTTTGCCGAGAGGCGCGGCCACCAGGCGTAGGGCCGCCTGCGCGCATTCGGCGAGGTTCACGCGGGTTTCCTCCAGTTTCATCTCGCCCAAATCCACGCGCGTGACGTCCAGAATGTCGTTGATCAGGTCCAGCAGATGCTGGCCGCTCAGGTGGATGTCGCCGGCGTATTGCCGATAGTTCGCATGCCCCAGCGGGCCGAACATCTGGCCCTTCAAGATCTCGGAGAAGCCGATGATCGCGTTCAGGGGCGTGCGCAATTCGTGGCTGATCGTGGCCAGGAACTGGGACTTGGCCTGACTCGCGGCCCTGGCTTCCGCGAGCGCCTGCTGCTGCGCGGCCTCGGCCGCGCGCCGCGCGCTGATGTCGCGCACCGTGACGAAGTGATAGGTGCGGGGCTCGCGGCGCCTCTCGAACCGGCTTTTGGCCGGATGGATCGCGATCCGGCGCATGGACATCTCGATCGGGATTTCCTTGCCGTGGCGATCGACCGCGTGGCCGTCGATCAGCCCGGCCGGCAGTTCCGGGCTGGAAAGCATGTCGGCGATGGTCTTGCCGTCGCCGCCCGCGGACAAGCGCAGCAACGAGCCCGAGTCGAGTCCGCGCAAATCGTCGCCGGCCGCGCCGAACAGTTCGCCGGCCGCCTGGTTGTGCAGCGCGATGCGCCCGTCGTAGCCGAACACGAGCACGGCATCGAGGCTGTTTTCGACGATCCCGCGCATGATCAGCGCGTGTTGCTGCACGTGCAGGCGCTGGCGGAATAGGCGAACTGCCTGGCGTTCTATTTTCCGCATCAGGCCGAACAGTTGCGCCAGCCACGGCGCGATCAGCACGGGCGCCGCGGCGACCGTCAGCGGCGCCGACGCCTGGGCCGCGATCGGCGCGGCCAGCCCCAGCAGCGACAGGGCGAAAACCAGGCCGAAGCTGCGCGTGAGCCGCCAGCCGTCCAAGCGGGGCGCCAGCCAGGCCATGAGCAACAACGCCAGCGCGATGGCCGGCAACGGTCCGGTCCTGATCAGCGCTCGATTCTGGCGCAAGGACTCGGCGGCCAGCGCGATCACCACGCCGCCCGGCGCGGTGACGTGCACCGGCGTCGACAGGATGTCGCCCAGTTGCAGCGCCGTTGCGGCCACCAGGACGGCGCGGCCGGAGAAAACACCGGCCGGAAAGCTTCCGTTCAGCACATCGGCGTACGAGACGCGCGGGATGGTGTCTATGCGGATTCCGAAATCGATGTAGAAACTGGCCGGCACCGGACGGCCCTCGGCGCCCAGCAGCGCGGGCATCGTCGGCACGATCTCGTCGTTCGGCAAGCGCTGTATCGTATCCATGCGGCGCACGCGGCTGTCGGAATCGGGCGCGACGATCACCGAGGCCAAGCGGGCGTGGCGCGCGAATATCTCGAGCGGGCGGGTTTCGTCGAGCGTCGCCGATCCGGGCTGGAGTTTCGGCTTGAACACCGGCAGCACGGCGCGTTTGCCGGCGCGCGCAAGGGCGGCGGCGAAGTCTTGATCGTCGGCGGGCGCAGCCCGGGAGCTGAAGTCGATATCGAACGCGATGGTCTCGGCGCCCGCGGCGAGCAGCCGTTCGACCAGCCTGGCATGATAGCCGCGCGGCCAGGGCCAGGTATCGAGCCGCCGCAGGCTCGGCTCGTCGATTTCCACCAGCACCAGCCGGTCGCCGGCGTCGCGCTGGACCAGGCGGAAGCGCTGCTCCATCAAGGCGCGCTCGAACCACTCCAGCCCGCCCGACAAGGCCAGGGCCGAAAGCGAAGCGAACATCGCCAGCCAGATCAGGTGCTTCTTCATCCGTCCATGACCATACATATGACCGCGCGGCGTCGGCCAGCGCGATCGTCCGCAGCCTGAAATATGGATCGGCGCGCTTAAAAATATGTGA
>JBQTIS010000293.1:0-1891 GCA_052387895.1 Rhodospirillales bacterium
GGCCGATTCTGTGCACATTGCCGAACACGTCTGTCTGTTCTTTCAAGGCCGGCGTCACTTTGAACGTACGCTCGCCGCCGTCGCGGCGGACCACCACTTCCAGGGGGACGCCCGCTTTCAGCTGCACGATGCCGACGATCTGCTCGAAGCGGCTGATCTCCTGCCCGTCGATGCTGACCACCACGTCGCCCGGCTTGATGCCGGCTTGCTCGGCCGCGCTGCCCGGAACCACCGCGCTGATGTTGGGCGGGGTCACGCGCTGGCCGATGGTCGCGAACAGGATCGCGAACACCAGCAGGGCGAACAGGTAGTTGGCGGCCGGCCCCGCGGCCACGATCGCCGCGCGCTGGCCCACGCGCTTGACGTGGAACGAGTCTTCCGGCCGCGGCGGCGCCACCCCCCGCGCCCGATAATGCGCCGCCATTTCCTCGGCTTGCAGTTTCTGCGCGGCGGGGCTGGCGGCACCGCTCTCGTCGCTTTAGCCGTACATCTTCACGTAGCCGCCCAGCGGCACGATGCTGATCATCCAGCGCGTGCCGTGACGGTCGTTCCAGCCGAACAATTCGTGCCCGAAGCCGATCGAGAACACCTCCACCCGCACGCCGTTCCAGCGCGCGACCAGGTAATGGCCCATTTCGTGAACGAACACGAGGACCGTCAGGATGACAAGGAACGGCAGGATGTAGTCGGGCGCCGCCTGTAACTTTGCCAGGAGTTTTTCGAGCATATCCCTGTTCTTCCGTTTTTTGTTTCGTTCAGTTAACGATTCGGTTCGTTCGTCGCCCGAAACCGAGCCTATTTCCGACGTTCAAAGGTGCCGGCGCGGCGCTCGGCCACGGCGCGGGCTTCGGCATCGACCGCGTGGACATGATCCAGGTTGGATATGGGCACGGCGGGCATCGCCGTCAAAGTATCCTCGACCACCGCGGTCATATCCAAAAAGCCGATCCGGCGTTGCAGGAAGCGGGCGACCGCGACTTCGTTGGCGGCGTTCAGCACGATCGGCGCCGTGCCGCCGTCTTTCAGCACCTGGCGCGCAAGGCGCAGGGCCGGGAATTTCTCCGGGTCGGGCGGCTCGAAGGTAAGCTGGGCGATCTTGACGAAGTCGAGCCGCGCCGTGGGCGCCGCCATGCGTTTGGGCCAGGCGAGCGTATAGGCGATCGGCGTGCGCATGTCGGGCGAGCCCAGCTGCGCCAGGACCGAGCCGTCCTCGTACTGCACCATCGAATGGATGATGGATTGCGGGTGCACCACCACCTCGACCAGCCGTTCCGGCATGGCGAAAAGATGGCAGGCCTCGATGATCTCGAGGCCCTTGTTCATCATGGTGGCGGAGTCGACCGAGATCTTGGCGCCCATCGACCAGTTGGGGTGGGCGATCGCCTGCTCCGGCGTCACCGCCTTCAGGTCCGCGCGCCTGCGCGTGCGGAACGGCCCGCCCGAGCCGGTCAGGATCAGCTTCTCGATCGACTGGCGGCGGTCGCTCTCGAAGCACTGGAAGATCGCGTTGTGCTCGGAATCGACCGGCAGCAGCGTGGCGCCGCAGCGCTTGACCGCGCGGGTCATGAGTTCCCCGGCGCACACCAGCGACTCCTTGTTGGCCAGCGCCACGCAGGCGCCGCGCTCGACCGCCGCCAGCGTCGCCTTCAGCCCCGCCGCGCCGACGATCGCCGACATCACCCAGTCCGCCGGGCGCCGCGCGGCCTCGACCAGCGCCTCGGGTCCCGCGGCCACCGCAATGTTGGTGCCGGACAGCGCGGCCTTGAGCGCCTGGTACAGCGCCGGGTCGGCCACCACGGCCAGTTGCGGGCGCAGCCGCAACGCCTGCTCGGCCAGTTTTTTCACGTTGCCGCGCGCCGTCAGCGCCTCGACCACGAAGGCGCCGGGCTGG
>JBQTIS010000294.1:0-5588 GCA_052387895.1 Rhodospirillales bacterium
GCGAAAGCTCGGCCTCGCGCCTCTTGTCGATGGTGCCGCGCGCCCGCGCGGTCGCGATCGCGAGCGCGGCGAGCACGGTCAACTGCGTCGTGAACGCCTTGGTCGAGGCGACGCCGATCTCGGGCCCCGCGACGGTCGGCAGCACCACGTCGGACTCGCGCGCGATGGTGCTGGTCGGCACGTTGACCACCGACAACACGCGCTGGCCCTGCGCCTTGGCATAGCGCAGCGCCGCCAGCGTGTCGGCGGTCTCGCCCGATTGCGACACGAACAGCGCCACGCCGCCGCTCGGCATCGGCGCCTCGCGGTAGCGGAACTCGCTCGCCACGTCCACCTCGACCGGCAGGCGCGCGATCCGCTCGAACCAGTACTTCGCCACCAGCGCGGCATAGGACGCCGTGCCGCAGGCGATCATGGTGACGCGCGGCACTTGGGCGAAGTCGATGCCGAGATCCGGCAGCACCACCCGGCGCAGGGCGGGATTGACCAGCTGCGTCAGCGTGTCGCCGATCGCCTGGGGCTGCTCGTAGATCTCCTTCAGCATGAAGTGGCTGTAGTTGCCCTTGCCGGTCAGCACGCCCGAGAGCTGCGTGCGCACCACCGCCCGGTCGACCTTGTTGCCGTTCTCGTCGAACGTCGCCGCCGACTTGGAGGAAATCTCCACCCAGTCGCCCTCTTCCAGGAACGAGATGCGATCGGTGAAGGGCGCCAGCGCGAGGGCGTCCGAGCCCAGGTACATCTCGCCCTCGCCGTAGCCCACGGCCAGGGGCGCGCCGCGCCGCGCGCCCATCAGAAGGTCGTGGCGCCCCGAGAACATCACGGCGATGGCGAAGGCGCCGTGCAGGCGCTTCATCGCCTCGCCCATGGCCTGGTGCGGCGTCTTGCCCTGGCGCAGGTAGTGGGTCAGAAGCTGCACCGCGGCCTCGGTGTCGGTCTCGGTGGTGAAGTTGCAGCCGGCCCGGGTCAGCTCGTCGCGCAGCTCCTGGAAGTTCTCGATGATGCCGTTGTGCACCAACGCCACGCGGTCGGTCGCGTGCGGATGCGCGTTGCGCTCAGTCGGCGCGCCGTGGGTGGCCCAGCGCGTATGGCCGATGCCGATCTTGCCGGGCAGAGGTTTGCTCTTCAGCAGCGCGTCGAGATTGCCGAGCTTGCCTTCGGCGCGCCGGCGGTCGATATGCCCGTTCACCAGCGTGGCGATGCCGGCCGAGTCGTAGCCGCGGTACTCCAGGCGCTTGAGGGCGTCGAGAATCTGGGGCGCCGCGTCGGACTTGCCGATGATGCCGATGATGCCGCACATGGTCGGTCTAGCCTTTCGCCTTCGCCTTGGCCTTGGCCTTGGCCTTGGCTCTTGACGCGGCCTTGGCTTTTGACGCGGCCTTGGCCGCCGCTTCGCGGGCCTTGAGCTTGCGGAACTTGGCCGCCCAGCCCGGAACCGTGGTCTGCGCCGCGCGCTCGAGTCTCAGCGCGTCGGCCGGCACGTCCTCGGTCACCACGCTGCCCGCGCCGACGATGGCGCCGTCGCCCACCCTGACCGGCGCCACCAGGGCGGCGTTCGAGCCGATGAACGCGCCCCGGCCGATGTCCGTGACGTACTTGTCGAAGCCGTCGTAGTTGCAGGTGATGGTGCCGGCGCCGACATTGGCCCTGGCGCCCACCCGCGCGTCGCCGATATAGGTCAGGTGGTTGACCTTGGCGGCGTCCTCGATCCGGGCGTTCTTGATCTCGACATAGTTGCCGATATGCGCCGCGCGGCCGATGCGTGCGCCGGGCCGAAGCCTGGCGAACGGGCCCACCCGCGCGCCCCTGCCGATCTTGGCGCCTTCGATGTGGCAGAACGGCAGAATCTCCGCGCCGTCGGCCACGGTCACCCCCGGGCCGAACACGACATTGGGGCCGATCACCACGTCGCGGCCGATCTTGGTGTCGGCGCTGAGGTGGACCGTCGCGGGGTCGACCAGCGTCGCGCCGTTCTCCATCGCCCGGGCGCGCAGGCGCGATTGCATCTCGGCCTCGGCCAGCGCCAGCTGCGCGCGGGTGTCGATGCCGATGAACTCCCGCGCCGGCCGCTCGATCGCGGCGCAAGCCCAACCCGCCGCGCGCGCCGCCGCCACCACGTCGGTCAGGTAGTATTCGCGCGCCGCGTTGTCGTTCCTCACGGCGTCGATCAGCGCGAACAGCCGCCGTCCGTCGATCGCCATCGCGCCGGAATTGCACAGGCCGATCTTTTTCTCTTTCCCGCTCGCGTCCCTGAACTCGACGATGCGCCGCAGCTCTCCCTTGCGGTCCACGACCAGCCGGCCATAGCGCAGCGGATCGGCGGGGCGGAAGCCCGCGACCACCACGGCGGGATGGTCCTTGGCCGCGCGGCGGGCGATGAGCGCGCGAAGCGTGTGTTCGCTGACGAATGGATTGTCGCCGAAGATCACCAGCACGTCGCCGGAGAATCCGTCCAGCGCCGCGCGCGCGGCCTTGACCGCGTCGGCGGTGCCGCGCGGACGCTTCTGCACCACGGTCGCGGTGGGCGCCACCGCCCGGGCCAGCGCGCCCATGCCCGGCCCGGCCACCACCACCGCGCGGGCCGGCTTGATCTTGGCCGCCTCGTCCAGGACATGGCGGATCAGCGGCAGGCCGGCCAGCCGATGCATGACCTTGGGCAACGAGGATTTCAACCGCTCGCCCTTGCCGGCGCCGAGGATCACGATGGCGGCCGGGCGCGCGCTCCGGGGGGAGGACATGGCGCCGTTATGCACCAGGAGTCCTTTCGGATCAATGGTATAGCGTTCAAACATTGTTACAAACCGTGTCACCGCGCGGATTTTCGGGCCAACCCGCCACGATCCGGCAAAAAGATTAAGTTTTAACTAGTTACGCGACTTTTGCAGGCCCGGCATGGCAGGAAACGATTGCGTTCGCGGCCGAACCCCCTTATCTAACCGCGCCCCGTTCCCCCCGGCGGAGAGTTCGAGTGCCCCCTTTCAAGTTCGGCCACGCGGCCAACGACGACGGCCAGTCCACCGACAAGCTGGCCGCGGACCTGGTGCGTCAGCTCGGCGTCGACGGCGCCATCAACGCCTGCCGCCAGAACCTGTGGTTCGGCGTGCTGGCGGCGATCCAGCACCTGCACCTGCGCCGCGTCGCGCGGCACTAAGAGTCAGTTGGTTCCGTTCGGTCGGCCGACCGCGCTGAGATGCATGATCAGCGTGCCGAGCGGCGTTTCCGCCTCGATGCGCACCGGCAGATAGGGCCCGCCGGGCGCGAGCCGCGCCATCCACAGGAAGGACGGCTTGCCGTCCTCGGGATGCTCGACGTTTTTCCAAATGCCGCCGATGCGCCGTAGCGCGACCCGGCATTTCAGCGCCGCGCCCGCGAAGACGCCGTAGCCGGATTTCGGCACGGCGTCCTCGCCGTCGTCGCTGAGCCGCATGTCGAAGCGCCGCCTGCCGTCGTAAACGCGGGTTTCCCCGGCGCAGCGCCCCGCCGCGTTGACCGAGCGGATCAACGCCATCGCCGCGCTGAGGGCGTCCACGGTGTCGAGCGTCTCGCGCGCCGGCACCGGATCGCGGTTGTCCAGTTCCGGCGGCGGCTCGGCGTTCACGGCCACCGAGCCGTCCGGCGCGTAGGCCAGCTCGACGAAGCGCGGCTCGCCGCGCCAGGTCGTGTCGGCGCGAAACCCCGTGGGCCGCAGCGCGCCGCCGGAAGCGGCCCCGCGCGAGACGCCGCGGCCGACCCAGTCGCCGAACCACGCCACCACCCCGCGCGTGCGCGCCGCAACCTCGATCGCGTAGGCGCGCGCGTCGTAGCGGCCCTCGGCCGCGGCCGACAGGCTGCGGAACCCGCCGAGATAGGCCTCGAAATCGAGGCGGAAGGCGGTCCCTTCCGCCGCGCGCGCGGGCGCGGCGCCCGCCAGCGCCAGCGCCAGCAACAGGGAAGCGAGGGCCCTTCGCATCGCCCGATCCTACAAGCGGCCGTCCCGTCCCCGCGGTCACGTTGGCGCGACGGGCCCCGGCTTGACTCGCGCTTCGCGCCAGACATACAACCCGCCTTCCGGCGGCGGGCAACCCGCCTTCCGGCGGCGGGCGTTTAGCTCAGCGGGAGAGCGTCCCCCTCACACGGGGAAGGCCGTAGGTTCAATCCCTACAACGCCCACCATTCCCTTCGCTCACCGCCGTCTTTTCAGCAGCACGTCCTTGGCCTGGTTGATCTTGGCCGCGAGGTAGGTGGACCCGCCCTGGTCGGGGTGGATCTTCATCATCAGGCGGCGATGCGCGTCCTTGACCGCGTCCTCGTCCGCGCCCTCGTCCAGCTCCAGGATCCGCCGCGCCTCGTCCGGCGTCATCGCCTCGGCGAATCCGCCGCCGCCGGCCGCCCCGCCGTCGCCCTGGGGCGCGGCGCCCCGCCAGTCCGGGTGATTGCGGTCGAGGAACGCCTCGATCAGCGCCACCGACTGCGGATCGGCGGCCCGGCATTCCGCCAGCAGCGCCACCAGTTCCGTCACCGACAGATCGCCGAGGGGCCGGCCGGCGAAATTCCCCGCCTTGATCGCGCCGTCCAACCGGCCGCTGTCGTGGTCGAGCTCCATGTCGAGATAGGCGGTGCCGACGCTGGAGCTTTGCCCCGGCTTCGGGCCCATCATGCCCTTGAGGCGGTTGAACATCGCCTTCCAGCGCATCAGCATCGGACCCAGCACGATCAGCGTGAACAGCGCCTGCTGCCCGCGCCCGGTGAACAAAAGGAACCCCGCCAGCGCGCCGCCGATGACGAGGATCATCCAGCGCACGACCTTGGCTACGGTCCGGGGCTCGGCCCCGGCGAAGCCGCGCATGATGAGAACGACGCCGATGGCGACGACCACGCCGACGATCAGCCAGACGATCATCGCTACTTCTTCTGGCCGAGCTGGTGGGTGAGGCTCAGCGCCATGCCGCCGCTGCGCTTGCCGTGGTCGGCCAGCGCCGCCCGGCCGCCCGCGGCGAACACCGCGTCCGCGCGCAGCAGCTCGCGCTGTTGCGCGGCGCTGCCCGCGTCGAATCTGCACCAGGCGCCGCCGGTCAGCTTGGCGACCTGCTGGAAGGCGCGCTCGGCCACCGGGTCGTCGCCTTCCTGGAACATGAAGCAGGGAACGCCCTTCAAGCCCAGCGCGCCCGCCGCGCGCGACAGCGCGTCGATGTCCTCTTCCATGCAGTCGCCCACGAACACCAGGGCGTTCACCTTGCGCGCGGCGGTTTCGCCGAGCGCGTGGCCCAGCACGCGCACGATCTGCGTCTGCCCGCCCAGGCAGCGGACCGCCGCCATGCGCTGCGCCAGTCCCGCGGCGTCGGCCACCCAGGGCGAGGCGTCGAAATCGCCCAGGCCCCGGTAATAGGCGAGCTGCACATCAAGCCCGCCGAGGGCGGCCGTGACCTGGAACATCTCGGCCTGGATCTGGCACGCCCGGTCCCAGGTGGGTTCCCGGCTGGCGGTGGCGTCCAGCGCCACGATCAGCCGCCCGCGCCCGGCCGAGGGCGCGCGCTGCGGCACGGAAGCCACCTTCTTGAGGAATTCGGCCACCGCCGCGTCGGCGCCCGGCGCCTGAGGCAGTTTCTTGTCGT
>JBQTIS010000295.1:0-2996 GCA_052387895.1 Rhodospirillales bacterium
GCATCATCGTCAACGTCACCCCGCTCGAGCCGGAATGGGAAGGCCACGTGACGCTGGAGTTCTCCAACACCACCCCCCTGCCCGCCAAGATCTACGCCAACGAGGGCGCCTGCCAGTTCCTGTTCCTGAAAGGCGACAGCCCGTGCGAGGTCTCGTACAAGGAACGCGGCGGCAAATACATGGGCCAGCGCGGCGTCACTCTGCCGAAGCTGTGATGGGAACTCGTTCCGCAAGAACGTCATGGCCGGGCGTGACCCACGGCTGTCCGGTTGAGCATTCGATGTTCTCCATGGAAGAGTCGTCATCGCCGGGCTTGTCCCGGCGATCCACGTCGTCAGGCCGTAAAACCATTGCCGAACAAGGGCTGCGGCCGCTCGCCCGCGAATTGCCTGAACCCCGACGTGGATGCGCGGGACAAGCCCGCGCATGACGATCGTGGGGCGGGCGATTCCGAGTCCTTCACGCGGCCCAGCGCCTCATCGCCGCGTCTGCATTGGGGTTCGTGGAACACGCCGGAACGTCAACCGGACAGCCGTGGGCTTGACCCGGCCATCCACGCTTCACGTTCCCAGGCGCCGCCCGATCGGCGTGGATGGCCCGATCAAGTCGGGCCATGACGGACTGGGGAAAGGCGGGTAGCTCGCGATGGATAGGCTGCGCATCTCCGGCGGCAAGCGGCTGAAGGGCGCCATTCCCATCGGCGGAGCCAAGAACGCGGCCCTGCCGCTGATGTGCGCCGCTTTGCTGACTGACGGTGAGCTGGTGCTGAAGCGCGTGCCGCGCCTAGCCGACATCGACACCATGACCGGCCTTCTGGTGCAGCACGGCGTGACCGTGACGCTCAAGAACGGCAACGACGCGGGCGGCGACGGCCATGGCGGCTACACCATGCGCCTTAGGGCCGACGAGGTGGCGAACACCACGGCGCCTTACGACCTGGTGCGCAAGATGCGCGCTTCGGTGCTGGTGCTGGGGCCGCTGGTGGCGCGTTACGGCCGGGCGCGCGTGTCGCTGCCTGGCGGCTGCGCCATCGGCACGCGGCCGATCGATCTGCACCTGAAGGGTCTGCAGGCGCTGGGCGCCGATGTGGAACTGGAGGGCGGCTACGTCACGGCGCGCGCGCCCAAGGGCTTGACGGGCGGGCGCGTGGTGTTCCCGCAAGTATCGGTGGGCGCGACCGAGAACCTGCTGATGGCGGCCGCGCTGGCCCGCGGCGAAACCGTGCTGGTCAACGCCGCGCGCGAGCCCGAGATCGCCGATTTGGCGCGCTGCCTTATCGCCATGGGCGCGGAGATCGAGGGGGTGGGCAGCGACCAGTTGACCGTGCGCGGCGTCGCGCGCTTGCACGGCGCCGAGCACGCGATCGTCGCCGACCGAATCGAGGCGGGCACCTATGCCATCGCCGCGGCGATCACCGGCGGCGAGATCGAACTGATGGGCGTGGGCCTGGACCTAATGGAAGCGCCGGCCAAAACCCTGGGCGAGGCCGGCGTGGCGGTGACCGCGACGCCCCGGGGGGTGCGCGTGGCCGCGGGCAACCGCCGGCCGCAAGGGGCTGATGTGATGACCGAGCCCTATCCCGGCTTCCCCACCGACTTGCAGGCGCAGATGATGGCGCTGATGACCGTGGCCGAGGGCGCGGCCATGATCACCGAGACGATCTTCGAGAACCGCTTCATGCACGTGCCCGAGCTGTGCCGCATGGGAGCCAACATCAACGGGCACGGCGCCTCGGCCATGGTGCGTGGCGTGCCGGCCCTGACCGGCGCGCCGGTGATGGCGACCGATCTGCGCGCCTCGGTGTCGCTGGTGCTGGCCGGCTTGGCCGCGCGCGGCGAGACCACGGTCGCCCGCATCTATCACCTCGACCGCGGCTATGAGCGGCTGGAGGAAAAGCTCGCGGCCTGCGGCGCGGATGTGGAGCGGGTCAGGGGTTGAGATCCCATGCGCCACGTCGGCGGCTGCCATTGCGGCAACATTTCTGTGAGCCTCAGCCTGTCGAAGCCCCCCGCGGCGAGTGCGTTGCGCGCCTGCCAGTGCGCGTTCTGCCGCGCCCATGCCACGCGCACCGTGGCCGATCCGCAAGGGTCGTTCGCTGTAAGCGCCAAGGACTGGGGCCTGGTCGAGAAGTACCGCTTCGATACGCGCACCGCCGACTACCTGGTGTGCCGGCGCTGCGGCGTCTATGTCGCGGCCCTGTGCCAGACGCCCCAGGGCCTGCGCGCCGTGGTCAACGTCAACGCGCTTGACGACCGCGCGCTGTTCACGCAAGCGCCCCAGGCGCACGACTACGGTGGCGAAACGCCGGACGCCCGCCTCGCGCGCCGCGCCCGCACCTGGATGCCGGCCGAGGCGAAGGGCGCGCCCGACTAGGCTTGAGTCTCCGCCTGAGCCTGCGCCAACCCTCGCGCGATGGTGGCGATGACGGCGGATTGCCAGACCGCGAGCAAGAGCAGCCATTCCAGAAAGATCAGCTCCAGCAATGTGCCGAGCATCGCCGCCACGATCACCGCCAGCCCAAGGCTTTCGATGCGCCGAAACCCGCGATGCGCGATCGACACGGCGAACGCCGTTCCGAGTCCGCCGATCGCCCCGCCGGCGATCCCGGCCAGCCCCAGCACGTAGGGAAGCCGCTTTTCCATTTTTTTGCGGGTTGAAGGATCATTCACGCCCGGTGCGGGGCGGTCTTGTGTAATTTCCTTGCTGTAGCTGGTAAGTTCGCTGTAGGCCAATCTCGACAGGTCGTGCGCGGCCAGCCAGGCGACAACGGTGACGGCCGCGGCGAGGCCGAGCAGCAGGCGGTCCCGCGCGCCGTACCGATGGCAGCACCAGGCCACCAGGCCGCCGAAGAAAAAGCCGGGCAGGATCGACTCGTAGTTAAACCGTTCTCCGTGAATGATGGGGTCGAAGAGAACGGTCCCCGCATGGCCGCGGAGATACGGCAGGTAGGCGGTGGCTAGCCAGGAAAGTATCCCGGTCGCCGCCCCCAGCGCGGC
>JBQTIS010000296.1:0-2846 GCA_052387895.1 Rhodospirillales bacterium
CTTCTGGCGGGTCTGCGGGCGCGGACGATAGCAACCGTCGACGATGCCCTCGGCGAAAAGCTGCACGATCATCGGATGCTTGATCGGCCCGCCCGCGCCGTCCGGCAGCAGGTTCTGTTCGCTGACATAGGCCTCGTACGGCCCGCGCTCGTTCTCGGCGTAGAGGTGGTAGAACGGCTGATCCTTGCGCGGCCGCATCTCCTTGGGAATCGCGTTGTACCACTCCTCGGTGTGGTTGAAGACCGGATCGACGTCGTACACCACGCCGCGGAACGGGTGGTGGCGGTGCTTGACGATCTGGCCGATCCGGTACTTGGCCGTGCCGTGCGCGCTCGCGGGCGCGGGCTTGCCGGCTGCTGTCGTCGCCCGTGGCGGCTGGGACTGCTGGGCGGTCATTGAATTCCAGTCTCCAAGAACGGTGCCGGCGGCAGGAGTTGAACCCGCGACCCGCTGCTTACAAAGCAGCCGCTCTACCTCTGAGCTACGCCGGCCAATTCCCCGGGGTCGAACCCCTGATCGCACCATACTTGCAAGCCGCGGGTCACGGCAATAGCCGAAGGCGGCCCCTAGGCCTTCAGCGATTCCAGGTTGCCGTCGACCGACAACGCCTGGCCGGAGATGCGCGCGCCCGCGTCGGAAAGCAGGAACAGCACCATGGCGGCGATATCCTCGGCGGTCACCATGGTGTGCAGCGAGGCGAGGCCGAGATAGCTCTCGCGCATCGCCGCGAAGCCGACGCCGCGCGCCTTGGCCTTGGCGGCGATCACCGCGTCGATGCGCGGGCCCGCGACGACGCCGGGGCAAATGGCGTTGACGCGGATCTTGTGCTCGCCCAGCTCCATCGCCAGCGTCTCGGCCAGGCCGACCGAGGCCCATTTCGACGCCGCGTAGGGGCTGCGCAAGGGATAGCCGAAGCGCCCGGCGGCCGAGGACATCAGCACCACCGACCCGCCGCCGGCCCTGCGCAGCATCGGCACGGCGCGCCGGACGGTCAGGTACTGTCCGGTCAGGTTGATGGCGATGGTGCGGTTCCAGTCCTTCGGCTCGATCTCCTCGATGCGCGCGGTCGGCCCGGCGATGCCGGCGTTCGCGATCACGGCGTCGAGCCCGCCCAGATGCTTCTCGGCTTCGGCGAACAGCCGGTCGATGTCCGCCGGCTCGGCCACGTCGGCCTTGGTGGCGCCCAGGCCCGGCAGCGCTTTCCGGGCCGCGTCCAGCGCCGCCTGGTCCACGTCGCAGATATGCGCCCTGGCGCCGGCCGCGATCAGCGTCTCGGCGATGGCGCGGCCGATGCCCGAGGCGCCGGCCGTGATCACCGCGCGCTGGCCCTTGACCGACAGATTCATTTCCCGGCTCCTTTTTTCTCGGCGCCCGCGCGTTGCCGCGCGCACTCGTACAACGCCACCGCGGCGGCGTTCGACACGTTGATGTCGGCGATCGGCCCCGATGTGGGCAGGCGCGCGGAAAGATCGCAGCGCTCGCGCGTCAGGCGCCTCAGGCCCGGGCCTTCCGCGCCCAGCGCCAGCGCCACCCGGCCCTTGAGGTCGATCTCGGCCAGCTCCTGCTCGGCCGCGCCGTCCAGCGCCACGCACCAGAAGCGCGAGTCCTTCAGCCGCTCGATCGCCTGGGCCAGGTTGCCGACCCGCACCAGCTTCACGTGCTCGGCGGCGCCCGAGGCCGCCTTGGCCAGCGTCCCGGTCATCGGCGGGGCATGATGGCGCTGCGTCACCACCCCAGCGGCGCCGAAGGCCGCGGCCGAGCGCAGGACGGCGCCCACGTTCTGTGGATCAGTCACCTGGTCGAGCAGCAGAATGGCGGCGCTTCGGGTTTCGGCCAGGGAATCCAGCAGCTCGTCGAGATCGGACTCGGGCAGGGGTTCGGCCAGAACGGCGATGCCCTGGTGCACCGCCCCCTGGGGCAGGGCCCGGTCGATCGCGGCCCGGTCCAGAATCTCGGGCTGGAGAGCGGCCCCGCCTTGCTTGCCGCCCCCTGGCCCCGCCCCTGGCCCCGCCTTTGGGGGCAGGCGCTGGGCCAGGCCCGCGGCCGCCTCGCCGGTCATTATAAGGCGTCTGAGGCGCCGGGCCGGGTTGTTGAGGGCGGCCAGGGCGGCATGAACCCCGTAAATCCAATAGGCCGGACCGCGCTCTCCGACGCCCGCGGCGGCAGGCCGGCCGGTCGTCGCCGGTCCCGGCCGGGGGCGTTCAAAATGCATGCCTCCCATGGGGATAGCTTGGGTGGCCGGACGCTTGCGCTTTGCCATGTCACCGCTTACTATCATGCCTAGTTTGATGCGAAAACGACCTCTGCGCCCGGATGATCCACCGAAGGCGGCAGCGGTTGTTTGCGCGTCTTTTGTCATTGGAATCAGCGAGGTTCAGGCAAAAATCAGGTCTGCTGCACCGTCGCCGCGGCGCGGCTGCGTCACGGAGGGGTGCCCGAGCGGCTAAAGGGGACGGACTGTAAATCCGTTGGCGTACGCCTACGTTGGTTCAAATCCAACCCCCTCCACCATCGCCCTCCGGCATGCCGTCCTCGAGAGGGCGCCAAAGCGGGTGTAGCTCAATGGTAGAGCTCCAGCCTTCCAAGCTGGCTACACGGGTTCGATTCCCGTCACCCGCTCCATGACGCCGGCCTAGAGCCGGGACCACCGGGCCTTCAGGCGATGCGTCGCCGCAAGGCCAAGAGTCGCAACCGAATACACGGATCCGGGATTGAGAAAATGTCGAAGGCCAAATTCGCGCGGACCAAGCCGCACTGCAACGTAGGCACGATCGGGCACGTGGACCACGGCAAGACGTCGCTGACGGCGGCGATCACGAAGGTTTTGGCGGAGAGCGGGGGGGCGA
>JBQTIS010000297.1:0-1835 GCA_052387895.1 Rhodospirillales bacterium
GCTCCTCAAGGCGGCGGGCAGCGGGCGCGCGCGGCTCATCAGATCGCTGGTGGCGTCGAGCGTGCGGTCGAGCACGCGGCGCAACGCAGGCGTCGAGGCCGCCCCGCCCAGCGCTTCGGCGGCCGCCTCCTCCTCGTCCAGCCATTCTGTGGGGAGATAGACGCGGTCGAGCCGCACATAATCCGTCTTGCAGTCCTGCAGATGGTTGATCACCTGCAGCGCGTTGCAGAGCGCGTCGGAATAGGCCCAGCCCTCGCGCGACTCGCCGTGCAGGTCGAGCAGGTAGCGCCCGACCGGCGAGGCCGAGAGGCTGCAATAACCGAAGCGCAAATCGTTCCAATCCGTGTAGCGCAGATAGGTCGCGTCGCGCTTGAAGGCGTGCAGCAGATCGCGGCAATGGTCGGTCGCGACGCCGCATTCGATCAGGCTCTGGCGGATGCGCCAGGGCTTCTCAAGGCCCGGCTCGACCGGCCGGCGGCCCAACAGCACGTCCTCGAACGCGTCCAGCCGCCGCACCTTGTCCTCGGGCGCCAGCACCGGGCTGTCGGCGATGTCGTCGGCCGCGCGCGCGAAGGCATAGAACACGGCGACATGGGGCCTGAGCCGCCGGGGCAGAAGGAACGAGCCGACCGGAAAATTCTCCTGGCCGGTTCCCTTGCCCGAGGGAGCCTCGAATTGCGGCGCGGCGTTCGCGGTCATGGGGGTGTTTTAGGAGCGGCGCGCGCGCTTGCCAAGCCTAGCGGCCACTCGGCGCATCGGGATGCAACTCGCGGCCCGAGACACGCCAGAACATCAGAAGGCCCAAGAGCAGCCACAAAAGCTCGCGCCCGCGGCGCACGAAGGCCACGGCCAGGCCCAGGGCCGGCGCGCCGGTGATGGCGCCCAAGGCCAGCATGAACGTGCCCTCCTGCGCGCCCAGGCTCAAGGGAATGAAGAAGGTGCCGGCGCGCACCAGCTGCGCCAGCGCCTCGATCGCAACCGCGTCGGCGAACGCCAGCGGCTGGCCGAAGAACGCCATCACCACCACGAGCTCGGCCGCGCCCAGAAGCCAGTTGCCGGTCGACAGCGCGACGGCGGAAAAGAACCGCGCGAGATGGAGCGAATAGAACTCCATCAACTGCCGGTCCATGTCGTAGATCGCGCCGAGCCATCGCTTCAACCGCTCGCCATACCGGCCGCGCCCGAGCCAGCCGCCGGCGCGCGTGGCGAGCTGGAAGCGCTGCACCGCCACCATCAGGGCGATGGCGATTGCAAAGCCCAGCAGTCCCGCGCCGGCCACCAGCTTCATGGTCGCCGGCAGGCTCGGCGAGGCCAGCATCAGCGCGAAGCCGGCGGTGAGGAACAGCACCAGCCCGACCATGACGCAGGTTTTGGTCAGCACCAGCGAGGCCGCGCCGTCGCGCAGCGCGATGCCGAAATACCGCCGCAGCAGCAGCGCCTTCACCGGCTCGCCGCCGACCGAGCCCAGGGGGGTGGCGTTGTTCACCGCCTCGCCGATCAGCTTGATCTGGAACAGGCGCGCGAGCCAGCCCAAGTTCGGCCGGCGCTGGGCGAAGGTCAGCAGCCAGACGGCTGTGTCGAGCGAAAAGGCCAGAAGATAGAGCGCCAGGACCGCCGCCGCGCCCAGCACGCCCAGCTGCGTCAGCCGCCCGCCGACCTGGCCGAGGTCGGTATGGGCCACGATCGCGCCCAGCAGCGCCAAGCCGATGACGACGAACACGAGGCGAAGCGCGCGGGACACGGGCGGGGCGGCGATCCGTTATGGAAAAGGGGCGGCTATCCATACACGCCCCCGGGGCGGCGAGGGAAGTGTTGACAAGTCCCGGTCTTTGGAT
>JBQTIS010000298.1:0-9832 GCA_052387895.1 Rhodospirillales bacterium
CGACCGGCACGCCCCAATACGATTCGCGCAGCATTTCCGCCGCCAGCGCGCCCAGCTTGTCGTCGGGGCCGGCGGTCCACGGCGTACGGTCGATCAGCGTCTCGGCGTCGTGCTTGGGCGGGGTCGCGGGAGCGTACCCCGCCCGGGGTGCCCAATTGACGGCCCTGGGGGGGCCGCCCGGTTTTTACGGGGCACCCGCGGCGGCGCGTTCGCCAATGGCATCCGGCGGCGTTGTGGCGCGCGCGGCGGCGCGGCTGCGATGGCGGCGATGCTAGTGGCGGCGGAACGGAGCAGGTATTCGGGAAGACGCCTAGGTAGAGATACCTGGGCGTTATCGCTCAGCGGCCCGGGCGGCCGATCCGCATGGTCATGCGCACGAGATGCGCCAGGCTCGAGGCCCGCATCTTCTGCATGATGTTGGCGCGATAGTGCTCGACCGTGCGCGGGCTGATGCCGAGTTTCTCGGCGATCGCGTTGTTGGAGATGCCCACGACGACCAGGTCCATCACCTGGCTTTCGCGTTCGGTCAGCGTTCCCGCGCGCTGGACTATGCGCGTGGCGTCGCCGCTTTGCTCGCGCGCGGCGCGGTCGTGGTCCAGCGCGTCGCGGATGCTGCTCACCAGCCGGGCGTCGTCGATCGGCTTCTCGATGAAGTCGACCGCCCCGGCCTTGAGCGCCTCGACGGCCATCGGCACGTCGCCGTGGCCGGTGATGATGACCACCGGCAGGGGGATGTCCCGGCGCTTGAGCTCGCGCTGCAAGGCGATGCCGCCGATCCCCGGCATGCGCACGTCGGCCACCACGCAGCCGGCTGGGCGGCCTCGCACGCGGTCCAGCAGCTCGCGGCCCGAGGCGAAGGACTCGACGGTAAAGCCGTAGGTGCCGAGCAGCGCGTTCAGCGAGTCGCGCACCGCCGGCTCGTCGTCCACCACGAACACGACCGGGCCTTGGCTCATTCGCGGATTGTAGGACCCGACACCGGCAATGTGAATCGGAATTCCGCCCCGTCGGGCCCGGAATGGGCCAGCCACAGGCGTCCGCCATGGTCCGCGACGATGCCGCGGGAAATCGAAAGGCCGAGGCCCAGCCCTTCCGGCTTGGTGGTGGCGAAGGCGGTGAACAGTTTCGCGGCGATCTCCGCGGGCACGCCGGGGCCGTGGTCGCGCACCGCGATCTCGACGAAGCGCCCGTCGGCCGCCGGCGCGGCCGTCACCTCGACGCGCCGCCGGCTGGGGGCGGCGAACTTCACCGCGTCCAGCGCGTTGCGCGCCAGGTTCAGGATCACCTGCTGCACGCGCACGCGCTCGGCCATCACCGGCAAAAGGCCGGCGGCGGCGCGCACCGCGATCTCGGCTTTCGCCGCGCGCGCCTGGGCGCGCAGCAGCGTCAGGGATTGGTCGATGATCTCCCCTACGTCGGTCGGCTCGGCGGCGGCGGCGAGGGCGCGCGGGCGCACCAGCTCGCGCAGGTTGCGCAGGATGCCGGCGGCCAGGTCGATCTGCGCCACCGCGCCCGTCACGGACTCGGCGGCGCGGGCGCGGTTCTGCGCGCCGTCTCCGTCCTCGGCGGCCATCAGGCGCTGGGCGGCGCGGATATAGGCGCGGCTGGCGGTCATCGGCTGGTTCAGCTCGTGCGCCAGGGCCGAGGCCATCTCGCCCAGCGCCGCCAGCCGCGCGGAGTGCTCCAGTTCGCTTTGGCGCTCGCGCAACTGGCGCTCGGATTCGGCCCGCGCGTCGTCGGCGCGCCTCCGCTCGCTGGCCGCGGCGCCGGTCAACAGCCCCGTGATCACCAACGCCAGCAGCAGAAGCTGGAAATCCGTGACCTCGGCCGAGGAAAAGCCGCGATGCTGCGCCAGCAGCAGAATGCCCAGTTGCGTCACCAAGGCCGCGGCGCAGGCGCCGTCGATGCCGCGCATGACCGCGATCGACACCAGCGGCAGGAACAGCAGGTAGAAGAATTTGAACTCGTCGGTGCTTTCCAGCCCGAAAACGACCCACAGGACGCCGCCGATCGCGCCGCCGGCCAACAGCGCCTCGAACGCCGGCCTGCCGGCGCGCGCCGCGTCGGCCCAGGCGCGCCAGCGCCGCGCGCGCAGCGCCGCGGGCGCGACCACCGCGATGCCGATGATGTCGCCGACCCACAGCCTGAGCGCGGCCGGGCGGAAATCGGCGGGCGCAAGCGCTCCCCAGAACTGGAACAGCGCCACCGTGGCCAAAGCGACGACGGCCGCGCCGGCCGCCGACGCGGCCAGCAGCGTCACCACGTCGCGCGTGCGGGCGAATTCGGGATCGAAGCCCAACAGGCGCTTCAGCCCCACGCCCAGGGCCGTGTAGGCGCCGGCGATCACGGCGGCGGTGGCGAGCATCGCCTGCCACGGCACGGAAAAATCGCGCACCGCCAGATCGCCCGCCAGCACCGCGGCGAACAGGCTCAAGCCCCGCGCGGGCCCCCGGCGGATCAGCCAGGCGAGCGCCAGGCCGGCATGGGGGTTCCACGGCGTGATGCCGAGCGAGGCGTATTCGTGGAAGTACGAGATCCAGTCGAGGAACACATAGGCGGCGACGAAGCCGAGCTCGGCCGCGGCCGCGCGCCAAGGCGAGGCGGTCGGAGCGGAAGCCGGCCGGGCCGCGCCTTCAGCCATCGCCCTCAGTTCTCCGGCGGCACGCGCCACTGGTAGGGCTCCTCCAGCGACTTGAGCTCGGCCGCGTCGAGCAAAAGGTCCGTCGCCCTGGCCGCGTCGTCGAGCTGCTCCAGCCGCGTGACGCCGACGATGGGCGCGGCCATCACCGGCTTCGACAGCAGCCACGCCAAGGAGACTTGCGTGCACGAAACGCCGCGGCGCTGGGCGATCGCCCTGGCCCGCTCGACGACGGCGAAGTCGCAGTCGCGGTACGTGCCCGGGGCCACGCGGTCGTCCTTTTTCGCGCGCTCGGTCGCGCCGCCGCCCGCTTTCAAGCGGGTGCCGGAAAGAAACCCGCGCGCCAGCGGCGAGTAGGGGATCAGCCCCGCGCCGGCGTCGAGGCAGGCCGGGATCATCTCGCACTCCTCCTCGCGCTGGATCAGGTTGTAGAGGTTCTGCATGGCGACCGGCCGCGCGTAGCCCCCGGCCGCCGCCAGCGCCGCCATCCGCGCGAACTTCCAGGCCGGCATGGTCGAGCCGCCGATGTAGCGCACCTTCCCTTGGCGCACCGCCAGGGTCAGGGTCTCCAGGATTTCCTCCATCGGCGTGGCGTTGTCCAGGCGATGCACCTGGTACAGGTCGATGTGGTCGGTCCTAAGGCGCTTCAGCTGCGCGTCCAGCGCCGCGAGCACGTGCTTGCGGCCGAGGCCGGCGTCGTTGGGCCCGTCGCCCATCTTCAATCCGACCTTGGTCGAGATCACGACGGCGTCGCGCTCGACCTGGCTCACCAGGCACTCGCCCATGATCGCCTCGCTCTCGCCCGCGTTGTAGGCGTCGGCGGTGTCGAAGAAGTTGACGCCGAGGTCGAGCGCGCGCTTGAAGAACGGCCGGCTTTCCGCGAGGCCGAACGGCGCCCAGGCGCGCCGGCCCTTGGCGCCCCAGGAATTGCCGCCGAGGCCGATGCGGCTGACCATCAATCCGCTGCGGCCGAGGGGTGCGTATTTCATGGCGCGTATTTCATTCCGCGCGCTCCGCCAATTTCCCGGCCCGCACTATGACACGCCCGCCGATGCCGCCAAACCGTCATGGCCGCGCGACAGCGAAGGCCGCCATCGCCGCCCCCGGGCTCGATCCGGGAGTGGACCCGGCGAGCCCATCCAAAGTCGTCATGCCCGGGCGAAGTCCCACGGCTGTTCGGTTGAGCGCAGAGAGTGCCTGGTTATCTAGGACCGTCATCGCCGGGCTTGTCCCATGGCTGTCCGGTCGAGTTGTTCTCTCGTTCCGCCAACGCCAATGCCGACGCGGTTATCGGTCGATCGGCCTCGGGCGGGACTCGCTCTCGCTCGTCCCAAAGCCGTCATGCGTGGGTCAACCCCCGGATCAAGTCCGGGCCCGGCCATGACGACTTGTGCGTCGGGCGGGCCGCCGGTTCTCGCGGACGCGCATCTACTCCATCGCCCGGTGGCCGCCGTCGATGGTGATGACCTCGCCGGTGACGTAGCCGTTGCACATCAGGTAAAGCGCGCCCATGGCGCATTCCCCGGCCGTGCCGATGCGGCCCACGGGCAGGCGCTGGCCCAGCTTCCTGATGCGCTCGTCCTTGTCGTGGCCGTGAACCGAGTCCAAGAGCGGCGTCAGCACCAGGCTGGGGGCGATGGCGTTGGCGCGGCAGTCGAGCTTGGCGAATTCCAGCGCCAGCGAGCGCACGCCCGCGTTGAGCGCGCCGTTGATGCACGCGCCCATCACGTAGCCCTTGACCGGCCGCTCGGCGGCCACGCCGGTGAAGAACACCACGCTGCCGCCCCGGCGCAGGTGCGGGCGCGCGTCATAGGCGGCCCAGAACGGCCCCCAGAACTTGCTGGCGAAGGCGTCGGCGGCCTCGCGCTCGTTCAAGTCGTCGTACAGCACCGGCCGCACGGTCGAGCCTGGGAGAACTAAGTGGTCAAAGGGCGCGCAGCTTTTGAGGAACGCCGCCACCGCCGCGCGGTCCTCGACCCGCAGCGATTGCCACGCGGCCTTGCGGTCCTTGCCCCGTTCGGTCAGCGCTCCGGCGGCGCTTTTGAGCCGCGCCTCGCCGCGCGCGGCGATCGCCACCTCGGCGCCCGCGTCCACCGCCGCCTCGGCCGTGGCCAGGCCCATGCCGGCCGAGCCGCCGATCACCACCACCTTCTTGCCCTTGAGATCGAACATGGCGCGCATCCCTTCCGTACCGTATCGGCACTTTACAGCACGCCACGCCGCGTGGAACCCTGCGCCTTGGCAATTGGGAGATTTCCGCGAAATGAAAGGGGAACGCACCGTCTGCTCCGGCATGCCGCTCATTCGCGCTTGGTCGGCACGCCGGATTGCATGCGGGCGAAAGCCCGGACTTCCGTACGCGTGTCGGACCCCGACGCCGGCGGATCCGAGATCACCACGCTCGAAAGACCAATCCACGATCGAAATGCCCGTCGGCATCCCATCCCATGGGATGGATCCCCACCGTGCGATCCACTGTTATCATGGCGGTGGGCTGTTGGTTGAAAATGCCAGCCGGCGCCCTTATTGTGTGATCCCGCGAGAGCAATCGAGTTGAGCGATGCCGGGCATCTCTATCCATGTGGTCGATGTGTCGCGCGGGGTCGTAGCCAGCGGGATGACGGTCGAGCTGTACGCCGTCGGCGCAGACCGCCAATGCCGCCTCGTTGCATCCGGGGCCATCTCGAGCGCCGGCGTCCTCGCGCATGAAGCGCTGAACCGGAAATTCGAGCCCGGCTTCTACGAAGCCCGGTTGCACGTCGGCGACTTCTACCGCACCGCGTTGGGCTCGACAGCGAAGGTGCCGTTTCTCGATGTGGTCTGCTACCGCTTCGGCCTCGCCGACGCGGAAGCCCACTATCACCTGCCGGTGAAATGCACGCCCTGGGGATACTCCTGCTTCCGGGGGGGCGCCTGAGCCAAGCGGCACTGGCAATCCGGGCGGCCTGGGGCTTACCTCAACGATCGGAAACGCAAGACTTGGAGGAACCGATGATCAGAGCCAAACCCTCGGCCCGTATCGCTGCTGCTCTGGCCGCGATCGTATGGATGGCGCCGGCTGCCGCGCAGGATTGGCCCGGCAAGCCGGTGCGCATCGTCGTCACGTTCGCGCCTGGCGGTTCGAGCGATGTCGTGGCTCGCGCCCTGTCGGTGCCGCTGCAGAAGCAGCTCGGCCAGCCGGTCGTCGTGGAGAACAAGCCGGGTGGCGGCGGCACGATTGCCGCAACCGAGATCGCGCGTGCTGCGCCCGATGGCTACAACCTCGTGATGTCGAACACGACGCCGATCTCGCTGTCGCCGTTCATGCTCGATCCGCAGCCCTACGATTCGTTGAAATCGTTCACTCACGTCAGTCTCGTCGCCACGGTGCCGGACGTCGTCATGGTGCATCCCTCGGTGCCGGCCAAGACGCTGCCGGAGCTGATCGCCTGGATCAAGGCGCAGCAGAAGAAGATCTTCTACGGCTCCGGCGGCATCGGCTCCATCGGCCACATCCTTGGCGAGACCTTCAAGAAGCAACAGGGCCTCAATATCGAGCATGTCGGCTATAAAGGCAGCGCGCCGATGATCACGGACTTCATTGCCGGCCGTCTCAGCTTCTCTTTCGACACGCTGCCGCAGAACGTCCCGCACATCAAAAGCGGCAAGCTGCGCGCGATTGCGGTGACATCGCGGACCCGCACGCAGATCGCCGCCGACATACCGACCGTGTTCGAGGCCGGGCATCCCTATCTCGTTGCCGAGAACTTCATCGGCGTATCGGCCCCGGCGGGCCTGCCGGGCGCGGTCCAGAAGAAGCTGCATGCCGCGATCCAAGCCTCGCTCGACGATCAGGCGTTCGCGGCCCGGCTCGGCGAACTGGGCTTGACCATCCGCAAGATGTCGCAAGCCGATTTTGCCCGCTTCGTCGAGGAGCAGGTGAAAGGCTGGGCGGAGCCGGTCAAGGCGTCGGGAGCCAAGCTCAACTGACGCCGGCATCGGTCCCGGCACAAGCACGGGAGAAGTTCGTCCGCGCGAAGGGGGCGCCGATGATCATACGAGCCCCGCGGGACTTCTGGGCCGGCCTCATCTATCTGGCGCTCGGCATCGCCGTCGTCTGGATCGGAAGCGGCTATGTGCAAGGCACCAGCGCCCGCATGGGGCCGGGCTACTTCCCGAGCGTACTCGGCTCCCTGCTCGCCTTGTTCGGGGCGATCTCCATTGTCCGATCTTTCTTGCGGTCGGGTGACGCGATCTCGGCCATCGCGTGGAAGCCGCTTGTTCTCGTTCTGGGCTCGACGGTCCTGTTCGGGCTGCTGCTGGAGCGCGCCGGCCTCCTCATCGCGCTGCCTGCCTTGATCGTGGTCAGCGCGTTGGCGAGCGGGCACACGCGCTTCGACCTGACATCGATCGGCGCGCTGCTCGGCATCGTGGCGTTCTGCGTGCTGGTGTTCGTCAAAGGGCTCGGCGTGCCCATGCCGCTGCTCGGCAACTGGCTCGGCGGCTGAAGAGCGTCGCCGATGGATGTGCTGGCCAACCTCGCGCTCGGCTTCCAAACGGCCATGAGCGTATCGAACCTGCTCTATTGCCTCATTGGCGTGTTCTTGGGCACCGCGGTCGGCGTGCTGCCGGGCATCGGGCCGATCGCCACCATCGCCATGCTGCTGCCCGTCACCTTCGGGCTGCCGCCGGTCTCGGCGCTGATCATGCTGTCGGGCATCTACTACGGCGCCCAGTATGGCGGGTCGACCACGGCCATCCTGATCAATCTGCCGGGTGAATCGTCGTCGGTGGTGACCGCGCTCGACGGCCATCGCATGGCGCGCGACGGCAAGGCCGGGTTGGCGTTGGCGACGGCCGCCATCGGATCGTTCGTCGCCGGCACGGCGGCGACATTTCTGGTCGCATTGTTCGCCCCGCCTCTGACGGAGCTGGCGTTGAGGTTCGGCCCCGCCGAGTATTTCTCGCTGATGCTGCTTGGGCTCGTCGCCTCGATCGTCCTTGCCAGCGGATCGCTGCTGCATGCGCTGGCGATGATCCTGGTCGGCCTCGTGCTCGGGCTTGTCGGGACCGACGTCAACACCGGCATCGCGCGCTATACGTTCGGGTTGCCTCAGTTGGCCGATGGCATCGGATTCATCGTCGTCGCCATGGGCGTGTTCGGCCTCGGCGAGATCATCGCCAACCTGGAGAATGAGACCACGCGGACGAGCGTCGCCAGGCGCGTCACCGGCCTGCTGCCCACGCGGGAAGATTGGAAGAGGATCACCGGACCCATTGTCCGTGGGACGGCGCTGGGATCCCTGCTTGGCATCCTGCCGGGCGGCGGCGCGCTCCTGGCCTCCTTCGCCTCCTATTCGCTTGAGAAAAAGATCTCCGCCACGCCGGAGCGGTTCGGAAAGGGCGCCATCGAGGGCGTCGCCGGCCCGGAGTCCGCCAACAATGCCGGCGCGCAAACCTCGTTCATTCCGATGCTGACGCTCGGCATCCCGGCCAATCCGGTGATGGCTTTGATGATCGGCGCGCTCATGATCCAGGGCATCCAGCCCGGCCCGGCCATCGTCACCGAGCAGGCGCCGCTGTTCTGGGGCGTGGTCGTGTCCATGTGGATCGGCAACGTCTTCCTGCTTATCCTCAATCTGCCGCTGATCGGCCTGTGGGTGCGCATGATCGCGGTGCCGTATCATTTCCTGTACCCGGCCATCCTCCTATTCTGCGCCATCGGTGTGTTCTCGCTCTCAAACACCACCTTCGACGTGTTCGTGATGGCCCTGTTCGGCCTGCTCGGCTACGTTTTCAACAAGCTCGGCTGCGAGCCGACGCCGATGCTGCTGGGATTCGTGCTCGGCCCGATGATGGAGGAGTTCCTGCGCCGTGCGCTGGTGCTGTCCGACGGCGACCCGGTGGTTTTGCTCACCGAGCCGCTGAGCGCCGTCCTGCTGGCGATCTCGGCGGTGCTGCTGGCGACGGTCTTGCTTCCCGCGGTTCGCAGGAAGCGCGAGGAGGCGTTTGTTTCCGAGGGCTGAGCGCGATGGCCGGCGGCGTCGATTCGGCGGGCCGCAGCCGCGGGCGGCCCGGAACGGCCGGACCGCGCCGGCGCTTTACAGCGCCGCGCGCACCGTGGAACCCTGCGCCTTGGCAATAGGGAGATTTCCGCGAAATGAAATGGGAACGCACCGTCACCGTCGTCGGCTGCCATGTCGGGGGCGAGGAGAACGACGTGATCGTGGGCGGCGTGCTGCCGCCGCCGGGCAAGACCATGTTCGAGAAAAAACGATACCTCGAAACCCGGGGCGACGAGCTGCGCAAATGGCTCTTGTTCGAGCCGCGCGGCAAGGTGACCCTGTGCGTCAACCTGGTGGTGCCGCCGACGCGCGCGGATTGCGACGCCGGCTTCATCATCATGGAATCGTCCGACTATCCGCCGATGTCCGGCTCGAACACGATCTGCACCACCACCGTGCTGCTGGAAACCGGCATGCTGGCGATGCAGGAGCCGCTGACGCGCCTGACGCTCGACACCCCCGCCGGGCCGGTCGGGGTCGAGGCCGAGTGCCGCGACGGCAAGGTCACCAGCGTCAAGTTCGCCAACGTGCCGTGCTTCGCCACGCATCTGGACCGCACCATCGAGGTCGAGGGGCTGGGGAGCGTCGAGCTGGACGTGGCCTATGGCGGGGCGTTCTTCGCCATCGTCGACGCCAAGGCGCTGGGCTTCGAGGTAAGGCCGCACGAAGCGCGCGACCTGGTGGCCGTGGGCAACAAGATCAAGGCCGCGGCCGCGAAGCAGATCCCGGTCGCGCATCCCGAGAACCCGGAGATCCGCACCGTCACCTTCACCGAGTTCGCGATGCCGTTCGAGGGCGCGGGCACGACCAGCCGCAACGCGGTGATCGTCTCGCCCGGCCGGATCGACCGCAGCCCGTGCGGCACCGGCACCTCGGCGCGCCTGGCCGTGCTCCACGCCAAGGGGCGCTTGAAGGCGGGGCAGGGCTTCACCTCGGAGTCGATCATCGGCTCGCACTTCCAAGCGGCGATCCGGTCGGAAACCGCGGTCGCGGGCATGAAGGCGGTGGTGCCGACCATCGCCGGCCAGGCCTGGGTCACCGGCATCTTCCAGCACGGCTTCGATCCCACCGACCCGTTCCGCGGCGGCTACACGCTCCCCGACACCTGGTGCGCGTAAGGGAAGGCCGACCACAGAGACACAGAGGCACA
>JBQTIS010000299.1:0-6961 GCA_052387895.1 Rhodospirillales bacterium
GGCGCGGGGGCCTCGGCCACCGGCTGGTGGTCGGCACCGCGGACGAGCAGCCGTTCAGCGTGCTGCTGACCGCCGAGCGCGTGGACCATCCGCCCCGGGGCCTCAAGGGCGGGCGCGACGGGGGCGCGGCGCGCGTGCGCCTGCGCTCGGGGAAAAAACTCCGCGGCAAGGGACAGCAGACCGTGCCCGCGGGCGACGCGGTGGTGCTCGAGATCGCCGGCGGCGGCGGCTACGGCGACCCGCTCGCGCGCGAGCCGGAGAAAGTCGCGGCCGATCTGCGCGCGGGCTACGTCTCCCCTGGCGCGGCGCGGCGGATCTACGGCGTGGCGCTCCGCGGCGGAAAACCGGACCTGCGCGCGAGCGAAAAGCTGAGGGCCGCCCTGCGCTTGAAGCGCGCGGCGAAGGCGCCCTCGCGGTAGGGGCGCCGATCTGCCAAAGCCCGTCCGGCCCCGGTGCGCGAGAAAGCGATTGGCAAAGTTTGCCAATTCTGGTATGGTGCCGGGATTGAAGGGAGATTCCCCATGCCGACTCGAAACGTCAATCTCACGGCCGAGCAGGACGCCTTCGTCGAGGAGATGGTCAGGGCGGGGAAGTATCAAAACGCCAGCGAGGCCATGCGCGACGCCGTGCGCGGTTTGCAGCAGCGATGGAAACAGGACGAGCTGAAGCTCGATCTGTTGCGCGCGCAGCTTAGGGCCGGGATCGACGCGCTGGCGCGCGGCGAGTTCACGGAGATCGCCGACGCCGGCCTCGACGACGCCCTCGACCGCCTGGCGGACACCGGAGCGCGATGACCGGTGGCGCGCTATCGGCTGTCCCATCCCGCGAGGGCCGATATCGCGTCCATCCTCAGCGCCAGCGAGACGCGACACGGACCGCAAGGGCGCATCCGCTATCGCGGGCTGCTCGCGGCGGCGCTGCGCCGCATCGCCGGCGATCCGCTGGGGCGCTCGACGCGCGACCGGGGCGACCTGTTCGCCGGGCTCCGCAGCCTGCATGTCCGGCACGCGCGCGGCCAAAGCCGCGCGGCGCGGGTCGGCGCGCCCGTGCACGTGATCTTCTATCGCGCGGCCGAACCCGGCCTGGTCGAGATCGTGCGCGTGCTGCACGAGCGGATGGAGCCGAGCCGGCATCTCGGCCCGCAGAGCGAGGAAACGGAGAAACCGGGGGAGCGTTGAAACCGATGGCGACCGCGAAACCGAAAACCGCGCCCGCGGCGCGGTTGGCGGTCAACCGCTTGGGCGGCACGTGCCCGATCGGCGCGGGCACGCTCGCCGTGGCGATGGGCCGGAGCAACTGAAACCGCCGGCCCGTTTGGCGGCTTTTGCGCGGCATGCCGATCGTGCGGGGGCAGCACCGTCGTGCGGGTTGCCGTTTCCGGGCAGATCGGTCTTAACTGACCGCGCCCCCGGGGAGACGACGCCATGAACCCGTCGCACGACTGCACTCGGCGGATCGAAGCGCGCGGCGCGGCGCTGGCGGCGCTGCTCGGCGGTTCGGTCGCGTTGCTGGCCGCCTGCGACCAGGGCCCGGCGCAACAGGCCAAGTCGCCGGCGCCGCCGTCCGTCACGGTGGCCAAGCCGGTCGTCAAGGACATCGTGGAATGGGACGAGTTCGTCGGCCGATACGACGCGCTGGAATCGGTCGAGCTGCGCGCGCGCGTCAGCGGCTATCTGCAATCCGTCCATTTCAGGGACGGGGCGCTGGTCAAGAAGGGCGACCTTCTGTTCATCATCGATCCCAGGCCGTTCCAGGCGGCGGTGGACGAAGCGGCCGCGGCCGTCACCCGCGCCGAGGGCATGATCGTATTCGCCGCGGCGGAGCTGAAGCGCGCGGAGACGCTGGTCCGCACCAGCGCCGCGCCCGAGCGCCAGCTCGACGAGCGCCGGCAGCAGAACACCGCCGCCCGCGCCGACCTCGAGCGGGCGAAGGCGCAGCTCGTGCGCGCCAGGCTCGACCTGGAATTCACCGAGATCAGGGCCCCCATCGACGGCCGCATCAGCCGCAAGCTGGTGAGCGAGGGCGACCTGGTGGCCGGCGGCGCCGACGGCTCCACCCTGTTGACGACGATCGTCGCGCTCGATCCGATCTATTTCTATTTCGACGTCGACGAGCGCAGCTATCTCGGCTACGTGCGCATGAGCCAGAGCGGCGAGCGGCCGTCGAGCCGCGACGTCGCGACGCCGGTCGAAGTGGCGCTGGCCGACGAGAAGACCTTCGCCCACAAGGGCAAGATGGACTTCGTCGACAACCGCATCGACGCGGCGACCGGCACCATGCGCGGCCGCGCCGTGTTCGAGAACAAGGACCTGCAGCTGACCCCGGGATTGTTCGGCCGCCTGCGCCTGCCCGGCACGGGCGCCTATCGCGGCGTGCTGGTCCCCGACGAGGCCGTGGCCAGCGATCAGGACCGCCGCGTGGTGTATGTGGTGGCCGAGGACGGAACGGTGTCGGCCCGGCCCGTGCGCCTGGCGCAGTCGATCGACGGCTACCGCGTGGTGCGCGAGGGGCTCAAAGGCGACGAGACCATCGTGGTCAACGGGCTGATGCGCGTGCGCCCCGGCGGCAAGGTCGCGCCCAAGATGACGACTCTTCCCCCGCAACGCTGACGCGGCGGCGCTGTGCGATTCGCCCATTTCTTCGTCGACCGGCCGATCTTCGCTTCCGTGCTGTCGATCGTTACTGTGATCGTGGGCGCCATCGCCTATGTCGCGCTGCCGGTGGCGCAATACCCCGAGATCGCGCCGCCGACCATCATGGTGCGCGCCAGCTACCCCGGGGCCGACGCCGAAACCGTCGCCGCCACCGTCGCCACGCCGCTCGAGCAGGAGGTCAACGGCGTGGAGGACATGATCTACATGTCGTCATACTCCACCAGCGACGGCGCCATGGCGCTGACCATCACGTTCAAGCCCGGCACCGAGCTGGATCTGGCGCAGACCCTGGTGCAGAACCGGGTGGCGATCGCCACGCCGCGCCTGCCGGAGGAGGTGCGGCGCACCGGCGTGACGACCCGCAAGAGCTCGCCCGATTTGATGATGGTGGTGCATATGCTGTCGCCGGACGACAGCCGCGACCAGCTCTACATCTCGAACTACGCGCAGACGCGCGTGCGCGATCTGCTGCTGCGGCTGGGCGGCGTCGGCGACATCACCATGTTCGGCGCGCGCGAATACTCGATGCGCGTCTGGCTCGATCCCGACAAGCTGTCCGCCTATGGCATGACCGCGGGCGACGCCGTGGCCGCGATCCGCGCCCAGAACGTGCAGGTTTCCAGCGGCGGCCTTGGCCAACAGCCCGCGCCCACGGACGCCGCGCTGCAAATCGTCGTCACGACCCAGGGACGCTTCCAGGACGTGCGCGAATTCCGCGGCATCATCGTCAAGGCAGGCCGGGACGGCCGCCTGGTCCGGTTGCGCGACATCGCGCGCGTGGAACTGGGCGCGCGCGACTATGTGACCAACAGCTATCTGAACGGCAGGCCCGCCGTGGCGCTCGTCGTTTTCCAGCGCCCCAACACCAACGCGCTGCAAACCGCCGCCGAGATCAAAGCGACGATGGAACGCGTCAAGGCGGATTTTCCGGCGGGGATCGAATACCGCATCGTTTACAACCCGACCGATTTCATCCGCGCGTCGATCGACGCGGTGTACCGCACCATCTTCGGGGCGATCGCGCTGGTGGTGCTGGTCGTGATCGTTTTCCTGCAATCCTGGCGGGCGGCGGCCATTCCCATCCTGGCGATTCCGGTGTCGCTGATCGGCACCTTCGCGCTGATGGCGGCGTTCGGGTTTTCGCTCAACACGCTCACCCTGTTCGGCCTGGTGCTGGCCATCGGCATCGTCGTGGACGACGCGATCGTCGTGGTCGAAAACATCGAACGCAATATCGCCACGGGCATGTCGCCGCGCGACGCCGCCCACGAAACCATCGACGAGGTCGGATCGCCGGTCGTCGCCATCGCCTTGGTGCTGTGCGCGGTGTTCGTTCCGACCGCGTTCGTGCCGGGCATCACCGGCCAGTTCTATCGCCAATTCGCCCTGACGATCGCCGCGTCCACCGTCATTTCGGCGATCAATTCGCTGACGCTCAGCCCCGCGCTCGCCGCCCTGCTGCTGAAGCCGCACGACGGCGAGGAAGCCGAGGCCGGATGGGGGCCGTTGCGCGCGTTGCGGCGCGCGGCGGCGTTGTTCAACTCCGGCTTCGACCGCATGAGCGACCGCTACGGGCAAACCGTCGATTTCGTGGCGCGGCGCAAGACGGTCATGCTGCTGGTCTACGCGCTGCTCACGGGGCTGACCGTGTTCGTCGCCCAGCGCGTGCCGACGGGATTCATCCCGCAATTGGACCAGGGCTACGCCATCGTCGTCATTCAGCTTCCCGACGGCGCCTCCCTGTCGCGCACCGACGCCGTGGCGCAGCGCGCCTCGGCCGTGGCGCGCGAAACGCCGGGGATCGATTTCGCGGTGGCGTTCGTGGGATTCTCGGGCGCCACCTTCACCAACGCGCCCAACACCGCCGTGATTTTCGCGGGCTTCGCGCCGTTCGCGGAGCGGGGCAAATCCGGCCGCGACGCCAATGTCATTCTGGCCGACCTGACGCGCCGCATGGGCGCCGTCGAAGAGGCGTTCATCATCGCCGTGCCGCCGCCGCCGGTGCGCGGCGTCGGCAACGCGGGCGGGTTCAAGTTGCAAGTCCAGGACCGCACCGGGCAGGGGATCAAGCCGCTTCTGGCCGCAACCTTCGAGTTGATGGGCCGGGCGCGGGCCGAACCGGGGCTGATCGGCGTCTACACCACGTTCAGCGCCAACTCTCCCCAGGTCTTTCTGCGCATCGACCGCACCAAGGCGCAGATGCTGAACGTGCCGATCGCCAATTTGTTCGAGACTTTGGAGATCAACCTGGGTTCGGCCTATGTCAACGACTTCAACCTGTTCGACCGCGTCTATCAGGTGCGCGCCCAGGCCGACCAGCGGTTCCGCATGACGATCCAGGACATCGAGAAGCTGAAGGTTCGAAGCGCCGCCGGCGCGCTGGTGCCGCTGGGAACGCTGGTCGAGGTGGTCGAGACTTCGGGCTCGGAGCTCGTGCAACGCTACAATATGTACCCGTCCGTGCCGCTGAACGGAAACGCCGCGCCCGGAACCAGCTCCGGCCAGGCGCTCGCCGTCATGGAGCGGCTGGCGGGCGGCATGGCCACGGGCTACAGCGCGGAATGGACCGAGCTCGCCTTCCAGCAAACTCAGACCGGAAACACGGCGGTTTTCATCTTCGCGCTCAGCGTGCTGTTCGTGTTTCTGGTGCTGGCCGCGCAGTACGAAAGCTGGTCGCTGCCGCTGGCGATCATCCTGATCGTGCCGATGGGCGTGCTGTCGGCGCTCGCCGGGGTTTGGGCGCGCGGCATGGACAACAACATCCTGACCCAGATCGGCCTGGTGGTGCTGGTGGCGCTGGCGACCAAGAACGCCATCCTGATCGTCGAGTTCGCGCGCCAGCTCGAGCATCGCGGCCTGTCGACCGTCGACGCGCTGGTGGACGCGTGCCGCCTGCGCCTGCGCCCGATTCTGATGACCGCGTTCGCGTTCATCCTGGGCGTGGTGCCGCTGGTGGTCGCGACCGGCCCCAGCGCCGAGATGCGCCAAGTGCTGGGCACGGCGGTGTTCGCCGGCATGCTGGGCGTGACCTTTTTCGGACTGTTTCTGACGCCGGTTTTCTACGCCGCGATTCGCGCATTGTTGCTGAGGCGCTTGGCCCCCGTCGCTAAAACCGAGGGCGCGCGCCCACGCGAAAGCAAAGGGCCGCCCTGCGCTTGAAGCGCGGGGCGAAGGCGCCCTCGCGGTAGGCGCTGGCAACGGCTTGGCGGGCCTCGGGAAACCGCCGGCGCCCCGGCGCCGTCGCCGCCGCCCCTCCGCCCGCCGGCCCGGCTTCGCCGTTCGCGGCCAAGGCCTTGGCGCGCGGACTTGCGCCGGCGTCGCGGTCGCGGCGGCGATCGCGCGCCGCCATAACGGAAAAAAGAAGAAAGGGCGGCCCTTGCGGACCACCCTTTCTCCGTCACGAAGCCCGACACCCGGGGGGACAACAACGAGTGGCTTGCTTCGCTCAGGCCCTCGCGCGGCGGGAGGGTACGGGGGCCAAGCCGCCGCGCGTGTTGTTCGAGGCCCGACTCTATGCCGGCTACCTGAACGCCGGCTGAACGCGGCGAAATTCCACATCTCCGCCACAATCCAGCGCCCCGGCCCGCGGAAACCCTCGGCTTCCCAACCGCGGCGATCGGCGTCGGTTCGGCCGGCCGACCGGCGCGCGCGGACAGGCCGCGGCCCCCGCCGGACCGCGATTCCCGATTCTTCACTGCCGATAGCGGGTTAGCCTGTGGATATACCAAATCTTGTGGGTTTGACGTCGCAGATGTACCATTCCTATGACGGTTTGGGGGATATGGGGGCATGTCGCCCGGGCCGGGAAGCCAACCCAGGGACCACAGACGGGGCAGGACATCATGACGTGGACGGATCAACGCGTCGCCGACTTGCGGCGACTTTGGGCCGAGGGTTTGAGCGCCAGCCAGATCGCGCGGCGCCTGGGCAGCACCACGCGCAACGCCGTGATCGGCAAGGTCCATCGCCTGGGCCTGGCCAGCCGGCAGCCGCAGCCGACCTGGGACGCCAACCAGGCGATGCGGCTGACCGAGCAGATGTGCCGCTGGCCGATCGGCCATCCCGGCGAGCCCAGCTTCCGCTTCTGCTGCAAGAAGGCGGAGCCGGGCCGGCCCTACTGCGTCGAGCACTGCTCGATGGCCTATCGCCCGAAGGATACCGCCGCGGCCTGAAATCGGGCGCCAAGCGGGGTCGGGCAATTAAAGACGGGGCCGGCGGCGGGAAACGCTGCCGGCCCCGATGCTTGCGCGCGGATTCGATTCAACTTGGGCAGCGCCGGCAGCGGCGTCGAGGTGACCGCGCCGCCG
>JBQTIS010000300.1:0-9358 GCA_052387895.1 Rhodospirillales bacterium
GCCGACTTTCTTGCCCCGGCGCTGCGCCACGGCACGCGGCGAGGAGACCTCGGTCAGGGCCATGAACGTGGCCTTGACCATGTTGTGCGGGTTCGACGTGCCGACCGATTTGCCGATCACGTCCTTCAGCCCCAGCGCCTCGAAGATCGCCCGCATCGGGCCGCCGGCGATGATGCCGGTGCCGGGCGAGGCGGCGCGCAGGACCACCTTGCCGGCGCCGAAGCGTCCCTGGATGTCGTGGTGCAGGGTGCGGCCCTCGCGCATGGGAACGCGGATCATGTTGCGCTTGGCCTGGTCGGTGGCCTTGCGGATCGCCTCGGGCACCTCGCGCGCCTT
This sequence comes from Rhodospirillales bacterium, assembly GCA_052387895.1. Classification (GTDB taxonomy): domain Bacteria; phylum Pseudomonadota; class Alphaproteobacteria; order JAEULC01; family JAEULC01; genus JAEULC01. Next base: position 337 of record JBQTIS010000300.1, read on the forward strand.
GCCGGCGCCGTGGCCGACGCGGCCCTTCTGGTCGCCGACCACCACCAGCGCGGCAAAGCCGAAGCGCCGGCCGCCCTTGACCACCTTGGCTACGCGGTTGATGCCGACCAGCTTTTCGGTCAACTCGTTCTCGTCGCGCTCGCCGCGGTCGCGGCCGCCCGGGCCGCGGTCGCGTCCGCCCCGGTCGCCGCGCGAGCCGCGCCCGCCCCGGCCGCCGCGCGGGCCGCGCGGACGCTCGGGCTGCTCGGCCGGCGGGGTTTCGGTGGGTGCTGCTGCTGATTCCGGAGTGCGTGCCATTACCGGCCCTTCCCAGCTAGAACGACAACCCGCCCTCACGGGCGGCGTCGGCCAGGGCCTTGACCCGGCCGTGGAACATGTAGCCGCCGCGGTCGAACACCACGGCCTTGACGCCGGCGGCGATGGCGCGGCTGGCGACCAGCTTGCCCACCTCTTTCGCGGCGTCGACGTTGGCGCAGGTCTTGAGCTTCCCGCGCACTTCCTTTTCCAGCGTCGAGGCGGCGGCGAGCGTCTTGCCGGCGGCGTCGTCGATCACCTGAGCATAGATGTGCTTGCCCGAACGGTGCACCGACAGGCGGGGGCGGCCGGCGCCCTTGCGGACGATCGAGTTCCGGAGGCGGCGCTTGCGGCGGTTGAAACTGCTGTCCGCGCGAGACATGGCGGCGGTCCTTTCCTTCTCTATCCTGTTTGGCCCGTTACTTCTTCTTGCCTTCCTTGCGGCGGACGACCTCGGACTCGTATTTGATGCCCTTGCCCTTGTACGGCTCGGGCGGGCGCAGGGCGCGGATTTCCGCGGCCACCTGGCCCACTTTCTGCTTGTCGGCGCCCGAGATCAGGATCGAGGTCGGCTTCTCGCACTTGATCGCGATGCCGTCGGGAATCGGATACTTGATCTCGTGGCTGAACCCGAGCTGGAGTTGCAGCACCTTGCCCTGCACCGCGGCGCGGAAACCCACGCCGTTGATCTCCAGCGGCACCGAGAATCCCTGGCTGACGCCCTTGACCATGCCGTTCATCAGGCTGCGCATCGTGCCCCAGACCGTGCGCGCGCGCTTGGTGTCGAAGCGCGGCGCGAACTTGACGGCGCCGCCGTCGAGCTTCACCTCGACCTCGTTGTCGACGACCAGGGTCAACTCGCCCAGCTTGCCCTTGGCCTTTACGCGCTGGCCCTGGACGTCCACGGTGACGCCCTGGGGCACCGCCACCGGATATTTGCCGACACGCGACATCGGTTTGGCTCCCGTATTCCTTTTCTTCCTCGCCCGTCCACAACGCCCGGTTCAAAACACCTGGCACAGCACCTCGCCGCCAACATTGGCGGCGCGGGCCTCGTTGTCCGACAGCACGCCGCGCGGCGTGGACAGAATGGAAATGCCCAGCCCGTTGTAGACGCGCTGCAGGTCGCCGATGCGCGAATAGACGCGCCGGCCGGGCTTCGACACGCGCGCGATTCTGCGGATCACGGGCGTGCCCTCGTGGTACTTCAACTCGATGCGGATTTCCTGCACGCCGGGCCGCGTTTCCGCGACCGCGAAGTCGCGGATGTAGCCCTCGCGCTTGAGCACGTCGAGCACGTTGGCGCGCAGCCGCGAGGCGGGCGACATGATGGTGTCTATTCCCTGCCGCTGGGCGTTGCGGATGCGGGCCAACAGATCGCCCAGGGGATCGCTCATGGACATGATCGGTGCCTCCCGCTTACCAGCTTGCCTTGATCATGCCCGGGATCTGGCCGTTCGAGGCCAGATCGCGCAGCGCGATGCGCGACAGCTTGAACTTGCGGTAGAAGCCGCGCGGCCGGCCGCTGAGTTCGCACCGGTTGTGGATGCGAACGGAGCTGGAATTGCGCGGCAGCTTGGAAAGCTTCATCTGCGCCGCGAAGCGCTCTTCCATGGTCAGCTGCTGGTTCATCACGATCTTTTTCAATTCGGCGCGCTTGGCGGCGAAGCGGTTGACCAGCTTGCGCCGCTTCTTGTTGCGCTGGATGGAACTGAGTTTCGCCATGTCGGGATCTAGCCTCCGTTCCTTCGGGTTCAATTCTTGATGAAGGGCATGTCGAAACCCTTCAGCAGGGCGCGGCCCTCCGCGTCGGTTCCGGCGGTGGTGCAAATGATGATGTCCATGCCCCGCACCTCGTCCACCTTGTCGTAGTTGATCTCGGGAAAGACGATCTGCTCTTTCACGCCGAGCGCGTAGTTGCCCCGCCCGTCGAAGCTTTTGGGCGAAAGCCCGCGGAAGTCGCGCACGCGCGGCAGCGCGATGGTGATCAGACGGTCCAGGAACTCGTACATCCGCTCGCGCCGGAGCGTCACCTTGCAGCCGATCGGCAGGCCGACGCGGATCTTGAAACCGGCGATCGCCTTCTTGGCGTGCGTGACCACGGGCTTCTGGCCGCTGATGGCGGTCAGGTCGGCCACCGCCGCGTCGATCTTCTTGCCGTCGGACGTGGCTTCGCCCACGCCCATGTTGATGACGATCTTGTCCAGCCGCGGCACCTGCAGGGGGTTCGTGTAGTTGAACTCCTTCATCAGGTTGGGGCGGACGACGCTTTCGTAGTGCTTGCGCAGCCTGGTTTCCATGGCGAGTTAACTCCGTCGCGCCGATCAGCGGTCGATGATCTCGCCGGACCGCTTGGCGAAGCGGACCTTGCGGCTGCCCTCGATCACCTTGAAGCCCACGCGCGTGGGCTTGTTGTCCTTGGGATCGATATGGGCGACGTTCGAGATGTGGATCGGCGCTTCCTTGTCCACGATGCCGCCGGGCTCGCCCGGCTTCTGCTTGGTGTGGCGCTTGATCATGTTGACGCCCTGGATCAGCAGGCGGCTTTCCTTGGCGTCCACGCGCAGCACCTCGCCGGTCTTGCCGCGGTCGCGGCCGGCGACCACGATCACCTTGTCGCCTTTCCTGATTTTCAGCTTCACGCTCATGACACGTCCGTTCAACCGATATCGGCGTTACAGCACTTCGGGCGCCAGCGACACGATCTTCATGAACTTCTTCGCGCGCAGCTCGCGCGTGACCGGTCCGAAGATGCGCGTGCCGATCGGCTCGCCCTCCTTGGTGATCAGCACCGCGGCGTTGCGGTCGAAGCGGATCGAGCTGCCGTCGTGGCGGTGGATTTCGCGCGCCGTGCGCACGATCACCGCCTGGTGCACGTCGCCCTTTTTCACGCGGCCGCGCGGAATGGCGTCCTTCACCGACACCACGATCACGTCGCCGATCGAGGCGTATTTGCGTTTCGAGCCGCCCAGCACCTTGATGCACTGGACCCGGCGCGCGCCCGAGTTGTCGGCGACTTCGAGGTTGGTTTCCTGCTGGATCATGGCCTGGCCCTCTATCGCCTCCGTCAGCCCTCTTTGCCCGTCTTGGCCGATTTCCTGGCCTTGGGCGCCTTGGCCGGTTTCGCCGCCGGGTCGGCGTCGGTCTGTGCGCCGACGGCCTGAGCGCGGGCGGCCTGAGCGCGGGCGGCCGGCTTGGCCGACGCGGCGGCGCCCGGCGCCGGCGAGTCGCCGTCGACCAGCACTTCCCAGCGCTTCAGCCGCGACAGCGGCCGGCATTCCTGGATGCGCACGCGGTCGCCCTCCTTGAAGCGGTCCTGCGCGTCGTGGGCGTGGTACTTCTTGGTCTCGTGCATGAACTTCTTGTAGAGCGGATGCATGACGCGACGGTCGACGCGGACCACGACGGTCTTGGCGTTCTTGTCGCTGACCACGATCCCTTCCAGCACACGACGGGGCATCTCTGTCAAAACTCCGGTTTAAGGCGGCTTCTTAGGACGACTTGGCGCCGGCCTTCGCGGCCGGGGCCGTGGCGGCGATCACGGTCTTGACCCGGGCGATATCGCGGCGGACCGCGCGCACCCGGTCGGTCTTCTCCAGCTGGCCGCTGGCCTTTTGGAAGCGCAGGTTGAACTGCTCCTTGCGCAGGTCCATCAGCTTCTGCTTCAGCTGGTCGGGGGTCTCGGTCCGCAAATCAGACGCTTTCATGGCGGTATTCCCTAGGCTTCGAGGCCTGGACGGGCGACGACGCGCGTCAGCACCGGCAGCTTGGCGGCGGCGAGCGTGAACGCCTCGTGCGCCAGGCTTTCCGGCACGCCGTCGACCTCGAACATGATGCGGCCGGGCTTGACCCGGCAGATCCAGTATTCCGGCGTGCCCTTGCCCGAGCCCATGCGCACCTCGGCCGGCTTGCGCGAAACCGGCACGTCGGGGAAGATGTTGATCCACAGCTTGCCGATGCGCTTCATGTGGCGCGTGATGGTGCGGCGCGCGGCCTCGATCTGGCGCGAGGTGAGCCGCCCGGCCTCGGTCGCCTTGAGGCCGTACGAGCCGAAGCTCAATTGGGTTTGGCCGCGGGCCTTGCCGTGAATCCGGCCTTTGTGGGCCTTGCGGAATTTGGTTCGCTTGGGCGCGAGCATGGTTGCGGTTCCGTTCCTTCGATTCCCTCAGCGCGCGACCTGCTGTTCCATGACCCGCTTGTCCTGGGCCATCGGGTCGTGCGCCATGATTTCGCCCTTGAACACCCATACCTTCACGCCGCAGGTGCCGTAGGTCGTGCGCGCGGTGGCGCGGCCGTAATCCACGTCGGCGCGCAGCGTGTGCAGCGGCACGCGGCCTTCGCGGTACCACTCGATGCGCGCGATCTCGGCCCCGCCCAGCCGCCCGCCGCAATTGATGCGGATGCCGAGCGCGCCGAGCCGCATCGCCGACTGCACCGCGCGCTTCATCGCGCGGCGGAACGCCACGCGGCGTTCGAGCTGCTGGGCGATGCCCTCGGCCACCAGCTTGGCGTCGATCTCGGGCTTGCGGATCTCGACGATATTCAGGTTGACCTCGGCGCCGGTCATCTTGGCGAGATCGGCGCGCAGCTTCTCGATGTCAACGCCCTTCTTGCCGATCACCACGCCGGGCCGGGCGGTATGGATGGTTATGCGCGCGCGCTTGGCCGGACGCTCGATCACCACCCGCGAGACGCCGGCCTGCGCCAAACGCTCGTTCAGGAAGTTCCTGAGCTTCAGGTCGTCGTGCAGCAGGTTGGAATAGTCGCGCTTGGCGAACCAGCGCGAGTCCCAGGTCCGGTTGATGCCGAGCCTGAGCCCGACGGGATTGACCTTTTGACCCATGGTTAGGCCTTCTCCTCGCGCTTGGCCGTGTCCTTGGCGGTTTCTTCGCGCTGCTTGCGTTCGCCGACGATGACCGTCAGGTTGCTGATCGGCTTTTCGATGCCGCCGATGCGCCCGCGCCCGCGCGCGTGGAACCGGCGCATCGAGGCGGTGCGGCCGACGGTCGCCGATTTCACGTACAGCCGGTCGACGTCGAGCTGGTGGGTGTTCTCGGCGTTGGCGATGGCGGCCTGCAACACCTTCTTCACGTCGCCGGCGATCCGCCGGCGCGAGAACGAAAGCTCCGCCAGCGCCGTTTCCGCCGCCTTGCCGCGGATCAGCTGCGCCACCAGGTTCAGCTTGCGCGGGCTGGTGCGGATGGCGCGGGCGACCGCCATGGCCTCGGTCTCGGCCACGCGGCGGCCCTTTGCTTTCTTGCCCATGACGGTCAGCCCGCCGCCTTCGGCGCGGGCGCGGGCGCGGCGGCGCCGGGCGCCGCGCGGGGCGCGGCGGGAGCGGCGCCCTCTTCCAGCGTCGCCTTGCGGTCCGCCGAGTGGCCGTGGAACACGCGCGTCGGCGCGAACTCGCCGAACTTGTGGCCGATCATGTTCTCGGTCACCAGCACCGGCAGGAATTTGTGGCCGTTGTAGACGCCGAACGTCAGGCCGACGAACTGCGGCAGGATGGTCGAGCGCCGCGACCAGGTCTTGATCACCTCGTTGCGGCCGGAGGCGCGCGCCTTCTCGGCCTTCTTCAGCAGATGGCCGTCGACGAACGGGCCTTTCCAAACGGAGCGAGCCACGCTTCAGCCCTCCATTACTTCTGGTACCGGCGCCGGACGATCATCCGGTCGGTGCGCTTGTTGTTGCGGGTGCGGGTGCCCTTGGTTCCCTGGCCCCAGGGCGAAACCGGGTGCCGGCCGCCCGAGCTGCGGCCCTCGCCGCCGCCCAGCGGATGGTCGACCGGGTTCATCGCCACGCCGCGCACGGTCGGGCGCACGCCCATCCAGCGCTTGCGGCCGGCCTTGCCGATGGTCTGGTTCATGCGGTCGGGATTCGACACGGCGCCGACGGTGGCCATGCACTCGCCGCGCACCATGCGCATCTCGCCCGAGCTCAGGCGCAGCAGCGAGTATTCGCCGTCGCGGCCGACCAGCTGGACGTAGGTGCCGGCCGAGCGCGCCAGCTGCCCGCCCTTGCCGATCTTGAGCTCGACGTTGTGGCAGATCGTGCCGACCGGCATCGCCTTCAGCGGCATGGCGTTGCCCGGTTTGATGTCGGCCTTCTGCCCCGAGACCACCTTGTCGCCCGCCTTCAGGCGCTGCGGCGCCAGAATGTAGTTAAGCTCGCCGTCGTCGTATTTCACCAGCGCGATGAAGGCCGAGCGGTTGGGGTCGTACTCGATGCGCTCGACCGTGGCGCTCACGTCCAACTTCTTGCGCTTGAAGTCGATGAAGCGGTAGCGCTGCTTGTGTCCGCCGCCCTGGTGGCGCGTGGTGATGTGGCCGTGGACGTTGCGCCCGCCACGGGACTTCTTGCCCTCGGTCAGGGCCTTGACCGGCCGCCCCTTCCACAGTTCGGAGCGGTCGATCAGCACCGTGCCGCGGGTGCTGCTGGTGACCGGCTTGAGCGATTTCAGCGCCATGGCGTCAGATTCCCGTCGTCACGTCGATGGTTTGGCCTTCGGCCAGCGAGATGATCGCCTTCTTGGTGTCGCTGCGCTGGCCGATGCGGTTGCGGAAGCGCTTGACCTTGCCCTTGAGCCGCAGCGTGTTGACCGCGGTGACCTTGACCTTGAACAGCTTCTCGACCGCCGCCTTGATCTCGGGCTTGGTGGCGTCCAGCGGCACGCGGAAAGTGACCTGCCCGTGCTGCGAGCCCATGGTCGCCTTCTCGGTGATCACTGGCGAGCGGATGAGCAGATAGGCGCGCTCGTCGCTGAGCGCGATCTTGCCCGGCCTGACGATATGCGACCTGCTCATTTCAGCCTCGCTTCCAGGGCCTCGACCGCCGCCTTGGTCAGCACCAGCACGTCGCGGCGCAGGATGTCGTAGACGTTGGCGCCCTGCGGCGGCAGCACGTCGATGCCCGGGATGTTGCGGGCGGCGCGGGCGAAGTTCGCGTCGATCTGGGGTCCGTCGATCAAGAGCGCCGACGCCAGGCCGAGCTTGTCGAGCCGCTGGGCCAGCTCCTTGGTCTTGGGCTTGTCCAGCTTGGCGGCGTCCAGCACCACCAGCTTGCCCTCGGCCTGCTTGGAGGACAGGGCCGAGACCAGCCCCAGCCTGCGCACCTGCTTGGGCAGGTCGTAGCCGTGGTCGCGCGGGACCGGCCCGAAGATGCGGGCGCCGCCGCGGAAGTGGGGCGCGCGCAGCGAGCCCTGGCGCGCGCGGCCGGTGCCCTTTTGGCGCCAGGGCTTTTTCGTGGTGCCCTGGATCTCGCTGATGCCCTTGGTCTTGTGCGTGCCGGCCCGGCGCTTGGCCAACTGCCAGTGCACCAGGCGCGCCAGGATGTCGTCGCGCACCGTGGCGCCGAACACCGCGTCGTCGAGCTCGACGGTGCCCGCGCTCTTGTTGTCCAGGGTCTTAACCGGGGCTTTCATGGAACCAGTCCCTATTTCTTGGCCGCGGAGGCGGCTGGCGGAGCGGCCGCCGGGGCCCTCGCCGGTTTCTGGCCCTTCTCGGCCTTCTCCGACACCGGCCGCGGCCGGTCGACCGGCATTTCGGTGAAGCCCGGCGCTTCGCTGCCGGTCTTGAGCGCGGCGGGCGTCGGCAGGTTGGCGGGAGCCTTCTTCTTCACCGCGTCGCGCACCAGCACCCAGCTTCCCTCGGCGCCCGGCACGTTGCCTTTCAAGAGGATCAGGCCGCGCGCGGCGTCGGTGGACATGACCTTCAGGTTCAGCGTGGTGCGGCGCTTGTCGCCGAGATGCCCCGCCATCTTCTTGCCCCGGAAGGTCTTGCCGGGGTCCTGGCGGTGGCCGGTCGAGCCGTGCGAGCGGTGCGAGATCGACACGCCGTGCGAGGCGCGCAGGCCGCGGAAATGGTGGCGCTTCATCACGCCGGCGAAACCCTTGCCGATCGTGGTGCCGGAGACGTCGACGAACTGGCCGACGACGAAATGCGCCGCCGACAGCTCGGCCGCGACGGCGGGCGCGGCCCCGGCGCCGACGCGGAACTCGGCCAGCTTGCGCTTCGGCTCGACCTTGGCCTTGGCGAAATGGCCGCGCATCGGCTTGGTCACCGACTTGGCCTTGCGCTGGCCGGCGCCCAGCTGCACGGCGCTGTAGCCGTCCTTTTCCTCGCTGCGCACGGCGACCACCTGGCAGTTCTCGACCGCCAGCACGGTGACCGGCACGTGCTGCCCATCCGCGTCGAACACGCGGGTCATGCCCAGCTTGCGGGCCACCAGACCGGTGCGCATGGCCACGGCGTCCATCCCCGTTAAAGCTTGATCTCGACGTCCACGCCCGCCGCCAGGTCGAGCTTCATCAGCGCGTCCACGGTCTGCGGGGTGGGATCGACGATGTCCAAAAGCCGCTTGTGCGTGCGGATCTCGAACTGCTCGCGCGATTTCTTGTCGATGTGCGGCGAGCGGTTCACGGTGAAACGCTCGATGCGCGTCGGCAGCGGGATGGGCCCGCGCACGCGCGCGCCGGTGCGCTTGGCCGTGTTCACGATCTCGCTGGTCGATTGATCGAGCACGCGATGATCGAACGCCTTGAGGCGGATGCGTATGTTCTGGCTGTCCATGGGTCCGATCCTCGCCGCGCGGCGGCCTTTCCTTCGCTACTCGATGATTTTGGAGACGACGCCGGCGCCGACGGTCTTGCCGCCCTCGCGGATGGCGAAGCGCAGGCCCTCGTCCATCGCGATCGGCGTGATCAGCGAGACCTCCAGCGCCACGTTGTCCC
>JBQTIS010000301.1:0-8632 GCA_052387895.1 Rhodospirillales bacterium
GCCCTCGATCCGGGCGCGGCCGGCGAGGATCGACATGTATTGCCGCACCGCCGAGGCCCAGGCGCGGTCCTCCAGGTATCGGGCGATGCGCTCACGCACATGTTCGAACGGCAGTTCGCGGCCCGGCAGCTTGCGCGCCAGCCGGAGGATGTGGAAGCCGAATTTGGTTTCGACCGTCTGGCCGCAAATTTCACCTTCGCGGAGGCTCATGAGGTATGTCTCGAACACGGGATCGACATCGCCGCGCTGCACGGGCCCCAGACGCCCGCCTTGCTCGCGCGAGGGACAATCCGACTCCGCGCGGGCGATTTTCCCGAACAACGCCGGGGCGCCCAAAACGCATTCCAGCGCCGACTGGGCCCGGCCGCGCGCCGCCAAACGCGCCGCGGCGTCGTCCGAAGCGGCCGAATAGAGGATGTGCTCAGCCTCGAAAGCCGCAGGAGAGCGAAACCGGCGGCGATTGGCGTCGAAATAGCGCCGGCAAGTCTCCTCGTCGGTCCTGGGCGCGACGACTTCGCGCTCGATCAGGCATCGGATCGCCGCCTCTTCCGGCGCCTCGCCGCCGCCGGAGGCCGGCTCCACGCCAAGCCGCCGCGCTTCCTGCAGCAGCAGTTCCTTCAGCGTCAGGGCCTCGGCCGCCAGACGCATCGCCTCTTCGGCATCGCCGGCGGGATGATGTTGCATCTCCGCCAGCACCGCGCGCTCGGGAATCTCCACCCCGTTGACAAGAATCGGCGTCATGGCCGCGTCACCAGGGCGCGGGCGTTGCCGCGCGCCCGCACGATTTGCGGCTTGCGGAAGACGTACCACACCGGCGCGCTCCAGAAATGCACCAGCCGGCTGAACGGGAACAAAAGGAAGATGGTCATGCCCAGGACCATGTGGGCCTTGAACACCGGCGGGACGTCGGCCACCAGGGCGGCGGCATCGAGCCGCAGCGTGACGATATGCTGCGCCCATTCCGCCAGCGCCACCATCATCGAACCGTCGAGATGCTGGCCGGAATAGGGGATCGTGGCGAGCCCAAGGGCCAGCTGCAGCCACAGGATAACGACGATGGCGACGTCCATCTTGCTCGACGTGGCGCGGATGCGCGGATCGGCCAGCCGCCGGTGCAGCAGCAGCGAGAGCCCGACGAACGCAAGCATGCCGGCGATCCCGCCCGTAACCATCGCCATCAGCTGCTTGGCGCCCGACGAGACCAACCATTCGTAGGCCCAGTGCGGCGTCAGCATGCCCACCGTGTGGCCGACGAACAGGAACAGGATGCCGGCGTGGAACAGGTTGCTGCCCCAGCGCAGCTGGCGGCGGCGCAGCAGCTGGCTGGAGCCGCTGCGCCAGGTGTATTGCTCGCGGTCGAAGCGGATCAGGCTGCCGAGCAGGAACACCGCCGCGCAGATATACGGATAAATGCCGAACAGGAATTGGTTCGCGTACGCGCTCATCGGCATCTCCGTTTCAGGCGCCCATGCGCCGCAGCATCGTGGCGGCCCGATCGCAGCCCCGCGCTTTGGCGGGATCGGAATCGGGCCCGAACACCACCGCCGCGTCTTCCCAGGCCCGGTCCATCGCCGCGGGATCGTCGGCATCCTCGTCCTTCACGGGTTCGGCTTCCGGGGCGATGGCGGCGCCCGACAGCGCCAGCACCGCATCGAAAACCGCGGCATAAGACGAATGGCGCCGCGTCAGGCGGTCGCGGACGGCCGCGAGGATATGCGCGACGTCGCGGATCGCCGCCGCGCCCGCCGCGGCGTCCAGCAACGAGGCGTATTCGAGGTACAGCGGCAGGTAATCCGGCAACTCGTTGTTCGCGATCTTGAGTCCGTGCTTCTGGTATATGCCCAGCAAGTCGACCATCGCCGGGCCGCGCTCGCGCGAATCGCCGTGCACATGCTCGAACAGGTGCAGCGACAGGCTGCGCGTGCGGTCGAACAGAGCCACGTAGCGTTCCTGCGCGCCGATCAGGTCGCCGTTGTCGAGCATGGCGCCCAGCGCCGACAGCCGCGCGCGAATCGCCGGCGCCAAGTCGGGCTCGGCATTCAATGCATCGATGATCTCGGGCATCGCCGCCGCCAGTTCCGCCTCGGGATACGACAGCAGCGCGGCCAGGGCCTTCAGGGACGCCCTCATGACACCGTCTCCTTCGCGCGCGCCTTGTTGCCGCCGAACAGGCCGGCCGTGCTGGCGCCGTCGGAGCAGCCGTTGCCGAAACTGAAGCCGCAGGACGCCTTCAGGTCGTAGGCGTTCTCGGCGTATTCGCGATGGGTCGAGGGAATTACGTAGCGGTCCTCGTAGTTGGCGATCGCCATGTAGCGGTACATCTCGTCCACCTGCGCCTGGCTTAGGCCCACGCGGTCGAGCACGGCCGTGTCGACCCGGCCCTCGACATGCCGCGCGCGCATGTGCACGCGCATCGCCATCAGGCGCTCCAGGCCGCCAACCACCGCCTCCTCGTCCCCGGCGGTCAGCAGGTTCGCGAGGTAGCGCACGGGAATCCGCAGGCTCCGCACGTCGGGCAATTCGCCGTCGAAGCCCACCTTGCCGGCATCGGCGGCGGCCTGGATCGGCGACAGCGGCGGCACGTACCACACCATCGGCAGGGTGCGGTATTCGGGGTGCAGCGGGAACGCCACTTTCCAGTCGATCGCCATCTTGTAGGCCGGCGAGCGTTGCGCGGCATCGAGCCAGGCCTGCGGCACGCCGTCGTTGCGCGCCTGGGCGATCACCGCGGGATCGTGGGGGTTGAGAAAGATGCTGAGCTGCGCCGGATAGAGATCCTTCTCGTTCGGCACGCTCGCGGCCCGTTCGATGCGGTCGGCGTCGTACAGCAGCACGCCGAGATAGCGGATGCGGCCGACGCAGGTCTCCGAGCACACCGTCGGCTCGCCCGCCTCGATGCGCGGATAGCAGAAGATGCATTTCTCGGCCTTGCCGGACTGCCAGTTGTAGTAAATCTTCTTGTACGGGCAGGCGCTGACGCACATGCGCCAACCGCGGCACTTGTCCTGGTCGATCAGCACGATGCCGTCCTCCTCGCGCTTGTAGATCGAGCCCGACGGGCACGACGCGACGCAGGACGGATTCAGGCAGTGCTCGCACAACCGCGGCAGGTAGAACATGAAGGTGTTCTCGAACTGCCCGTAGATCTCCTTCTGCACCTGGTCGAAGTTCCGGTCCTTCGAGCGCTTGCGGAACTCAGTGCCCAGAATCTCCTCCCAGTTCGGGCCCCATTCGATCTTTTCCATTCGCTGCCCGGTGATCAGCGAAACAGGCCGCGCCACCGGCATCGCCTGGCTCTCGGGGGCCGATTGCAGATGCTCGTAGTCGAAGGTGAAGGGCTCGTAGTAGTCGTCGATCTCGGGCATCTGCGGATTGGCGAAGATATTCGCCAGCACGCGCCACTTGCCGCCGATGCGCGGCTGGATGCGGCCAGAGGGCAGGCGCCGCCAGCCGCCCCGCCACTTGTCCTGGTTTTCCCATTCCTTGGGATAGCCGATGCCCGGCTTGGTCTCGACGTTGTTGAACCAGGCGTATTCCATGCCCTCGCGGCTGGTCCACACGTTCTTGCAGGTGACCGAGCAGGTATGGCAGCCGATGCACTTGTCGAGGTTCAGCACCATGGCGATTTGCGCGCGGATTTTCATGTCGCGTCTCCCTACTCGGCGGCCTGTGGGGCGGCGGCTGCCGGCGCCTGCGCGAGCGGCGCGTCCAGCCAGTCGACCTTGGCCATCTTGCGCACGACCACGAATTCGTCGCGGTTGGTGCCGATCGTGCCGTGGTAGTTGAAGCCGTAGCTCTGATGGGCGTAGCCGCCGATCATGTGCGTGGGCTTGGGGCAGGCGCGGGTGACGGAGTTGTGGATGCCGCCGCGCGCCTGGGTGATCTCGCTGCCCGGCACGTTCACGATTTTCTCCTGCGCGTGGTACATCAGGATCATGCCCTCGGGCACGCGCTGGCTGACCACGGCGCGGGCGACCAGCGCGCCATTGACGTTGAAAGCCTCCACCCAGTCGTTGTCCTCGACGCCGATCTTCGCGGCGTCGATTTCGCTGAGCCACACGATCGGCCCGCCGCGCGACAGCGTCAGCATCAGCAGGTTGTCGGTGTAGGTGCTGTGGATGCCCCATTTCTGGTGGGGCGTGATGAAGTTCAGCGCCACTTCCGGGTTGCCGTTGCCGCGCGCGCCCAGCAACGAAGCGGTGGTCTTGGTGTCGATCGGCGGGCGATAGACGCAAAGACCCTCGCCGAAGGCCAGCATCCAGGGATGATCCTGGTAGAGCTGCTGGCGGCCGGTCAGCGTGCGCCAGGGGATCAGCTCGTGCACGTTGGTGTAGCCGGCGTTGTAGGTGACGTGCTCGGACTCGAGCCCGCTCCAGGTGGGCGAGGAGATGATCTTGCGCGGCTGCGCCTGCAAGTCGCGGAAGCGCAGCTTGTCGTCTTCGCGCGAGCGCGCCAGGTGCGCGTGCTCGCGGCCGGTGGCCTTGGTCAGCGCCTGCCACGCCTTGACCGCGACCTGGCCGTTGGTTTCAGGCGCCAGCGCCAGGATCACCTCGGCCGCGTCGATGTCGGGTTCGATGCGCGGCAGGCCCTTGCTGACGCCTTCCTCGGCGACCGCGTTGTTGAGCTCGGCCAGGAACTTCACTTCGGCCTCGGTGTTCCAGCCGATGCCCTTGCCGCCGTTGCCGAGCTTGGCCATGAGCGGCCCGAGGGCCGTGAACTTCTTGTAGGTGCTGGGATAGTCGCGCTCGACCACCGCCATCGCCGGCATGGTCTTGCCCGGCACGGGCTCGCACTCGCCCTTCTTCCAGTCCTTGGGCTGATAGGGTTGCGCCAGTTCGCCCGGCGTGTCGTGCAGGATGGGCGTCAACACCAGGTCCTTTTCGACGCCGAGATGGCCGGCGCAGATCTCGGAGAATTTCCTGGCGATGCCCTTGAAGATTTCCCAGTCGCTGCGCGCCTGCCAGGCGGGGTCCACAGCCGCCGACAGCGGATGGATGAACGGATGCATGTCCGAGGTGTTGAGGTCGTGCTTTTCGTACCAGGTGGCGGTCGGCAGCACGACGTCGGAATACATGCAGGTGGTGGACATGCGGAAGTCGAGCGTCACCAGCAGGTCGAGCTTTCCTTCCGGCGCCCGGTCGCGCCACGCCACGTCGGCGGGCTTGCGCCCGCCTTCCTGCCCCAGGTCCTTGCCCTGCACGCCGTGCTGCGCGCCCAGAAGGTACTTGAGAAAATACTCGTGCCCCTTGCCGCTGGAGCCCAGCAGGTTCGAGCGCCAAACGAACAGGTTGCGCGGGAAATTGACCGGATTGTCGGGGTCCTCGCACGCCATCTTCAGGCGGCCGGCTTTCAGTTCCGCCACGGCGTGGGCCGGAGCTTCCTTGCCGGCCGCCGCCGCTTCCTTGGTCAGCTTCAGCGGGTTGGCGGCGAGTTGCGGCGCCGAAGGCAGCCAGCCCATGCGCTCGGCGCGCACGTTGAAGTCGATCAGGCTCCCGGTCATCGCCTTGGGATCGGCCAGCGGCGACAGAATTTCGTCCACGCCCAGCTTCTCGTGCCGCCATTGGCCGGTATGGGCGTAGAAGAACGAGGTGCTGTTCATCTGACGCGGCGGGCGGTTCCAATCCAGCGCGAAGGCCAGCGGCAGCCAGCCCGTCTGCGGGCGCAGCTTCTCCTGCCCCACGTAGTGCGACCAGCCGCCGCCGGGCTGGCCGATGCAGCCGCACATCGTCAGCATGTTGATGATGCCGCGATAGATCATGTCGCCGTGGTACCAGTGGTTCACCGCCGCGCCCAGGATCACCATCGACCGGCCGCGGGTCTTGTCGGCGTTGTCGGCGAATTCGCGCGCGACGGCGACCGCCTTGGCGCGGTCCACGCCGGTGATCTTTTCCTGCCATGCCGGCGTGTAGGGCACGTCGTCGTCGAACGACCTAGCGACGTTGCCGCCGCCCAGGCCCCGGTCGACGCCGTAGTTCGCCACGAACAGGTCGAACACGGTGGCGGCCATCGCCTCGCCGTCCTTGAGCTTCATGCGCTTGGCCGGCACGTTGCGGACCAGCACGTCGTCGTGCTTGGAGGCGGTGAAATGCGCGTGCTCGCGCCCGCCGAAATACGGGAAGCCCACGGGTAACGCTGCATCGCGTACGTCGATCAGCGACAGGCGCGTCTTGATCTCGGATCCGTCGGCGGCCTTGGGCTCCAGGTTCCACTTGCCCTGCTCGCCCCAGCGGAACCCGATCGTGCCGCGCGGCGCGACCACCTTGCCCGTCGCCTGGTCCACCGCGACCGTCTTCCAGTCCGGGTTGTTGGCTTCGCCCAGGCTCCCCTCGAAATCGGCCGCGCGCAGGAACCGGTCGGGGACGTAGCGCCCGCCGCGCTCGACCAGCTTCACCAGCATCGGCATGTCGGTGAACTGCCGGCAGTAATTCTCGAAATAGACGCTTTTGCCGGCGAGGTGGAACTCCTTGAGGATCACGTGCCCGATCGCCATCGCCAGGGCCGCGTCGGTGCCCTGCTTGGGCGCCAGCCAAAGATCGGCGAACTTGGACGCCTCGCTGTAATCGGGCGTGACGGTGACGATCTTGGTGCCCTTGTAGCGCGCCTCGGTCATGAAGTGGGCGTCGGGCGTGCGCGTCTGCGGCACGTTCGATCCCCACATCATGATGAAGTTCGAGTTGTACCAATCCGCCGATTCCGGCACGTCGGTCTGCTCGCCCCAGGTCTGCGGGCTGGATGGCGGCAGGTCGCAGTACCAGTCGTAGAAGCTCATGCACACGCCGCCGATCAGAGACAGGTAACGCGAGCCGGCGGCGTAGGACACCATCGACATGGCCGGGATCGGCGAGAAGCCGATCACGCGGTCAGGGCCGTAGGCCTTGACCGTATAGGTGTTGGCGGCGGCGACGATCTCGTTGACCTCGTCCCAGGCCACACGGGCAAATCCGCCGCGCCCGCGGATCGATTTGTAGTCTTGCGCTTTGGCGGGATCCTCCACGATCGACTGCCACGCCAGCACCGGGTCCTTGTGCTGCTGCTTGGCGGCGCGCCAAAGCCGCAGCAGGCGGCCGCGCACCATCGGATATTTCACGCGGTTGGCGCTATAGAGGTACCAGGAATAGCTGGCGCCGCGCGAACATCCGCGCGGCTCGTGATTGGGAAGGTCCGGCCGCGTGCGCGGATAGTCGGTCTGCTGCGTCTTCCAGGTGACGATGCCGCCCTTGACGTAGATCTTCCACGAACACGAGCCGGTGCAGTTGGCGCCATGAGTCGAGCGCACGACGCGGTCGTGCGCCCAGCGGTTGCGGTACGCATCTTCCCAGGTGCGGTCTTCGTTGGTGACGGCGCCGTGATCGCCGGAGAACGTGTCGACGTTCTTCTTGAAGAACAGCAGGCGGTCCAGAAAATGGCTCATGTCATTCGCTCCCGGGATGCGATCAACACGGCGCTTTCGCGCCTTTGCGGGCGTAATACCACCAGTTGATGGCGACGCAGACCGCGAAGAAGAATGCCGCCCAATAGAAGAACGCGTTGGGCGACCCGAAGAAGTCGATCGAGTAACCGAGCATGATGCCGCAGGCGAACGGCCCGTAGGCTGCCATCGCCCCGGTCCAGCCGATCACGCCGCCGGCCTGGCGCGGCGGAAACAGCATCGGCATCTGCTTGAAGGTCGAGGCGTTGCCGATTCCTGCGAAGGTGAAGATGCCCAGCATGAACCCCACGAAGTACGGGAAATCCGCCATCGATGCGGGCGCGGTGTAGAACGTCACGCCTGCCGTGCAGGCCAGCATGCCGATGCCGGCGAACTGCGTCACCCGCGCGCCGCCGAAACGGTCGGAAATCGGGCCCGCGATCACGCGCGACAGGGAACCGACAAGCGGCCCGAGGAAGGCATAGGCCAGCGGGTCCGGCGCGCCCGGCAGAGACCCATAGAGCTGGCGGATCAGCAATGGAAAGGTCGCGGAAAAGCCCGAGAACGAGCCGAAGGTCATGATGTAGAGCAGCGTCATGAAGAACGCGTGCTTTATCTTGAAAATGTCGATCTGCTCGCGGAAATTGGCGCGCACCGGCACGCTACGCAGATAGACCCAAGCCAGGACGGCGCAGATCACGATCAGCGGCACGTAGATCGCGACCGCATTCTGCAGCCAGATGTCGGATTTGACGGCGCCCTTGGTGAAGGTCTGCGGTTCGCCGATCAGCGACCCAAACGCGGCGAACCCGATTAGCCATGGCGTCAAGAACTGCACCACGCTGACGCCGAAATTTCCGATGCCCGCCTGGATCGCCAGCGCCGTGCCTTGCAGGCGCTTGGGAAAGAACAGGCTGGTGGACGGCATGAACGACGAGAAGTTGCCGCCGCCGAGGCCGGCCGCGAAGGCGAGCGCCAGCAGCACCCAATAAGGGGTGCTCGGGTCCTGCACGGCATAGAACCAGCCGACCGCGGGGATCAGCAGGCTCAAAGTCGAAATCGACACGACGTGGCGCGTGCCGTAAAGCGGCACCAGAAACGTGTGGATGATGCGCAAGGAGCCGCCCGCCAGGCCCGGCATCGCCGCCAGCCAGAACAACTGCGTGGTGGTCAGCTTGAACCCCACGCCCGGCAGCCGGACCACCAGGGCGCTCACCACGAACC
>JBQTIS010000302.1:0-5468 GCA_052387895.1 Rhodospirillales bacterium
GACCGACCAGGCGATCGAGGTCACCGCCGAATTGCCGGGGATGGAGGAAAAAGATGTCGAATTGGTGGTCCAGGACGACGTGCTGACCATCCGCGGCGAGAAGAAGTTCGAGAAGGAGGAGAAGAACAAGGACTACCACATGGTCGAGCGGCAATACGGCAGCTTCCAGCGGTCGTTCACCCTGCCCGACATCGTGGACCGCGAGAAGATCGCGGCCAAGTTCGACAAGGGCGTGCTGAACGTGACCCTGCCGAAATCCGCGAAGGCGAAGGAAAGGACCCGCAAGATTCAGATCGGCAAGGGCTGAATCTCCGGCGGCGTCCGGTCCCCTAGCGGCGGCGCCGGCGCAGCGCCGCCGTCGTTTTTTCGTCGACCGCGGGCGGCGCGCCTGCGATCGCCACTCCGAAGCGCGCGCGCGCCTGCTCGACCGTGTAATAGCCGCGCATGACATCGGCCAGCACCAGGTCCGGGGCGCGCCGGAACGGGTCGCCGTATCCGCCGCCGCCCGGCGTCGACACCGCCACCACGTCGCCCGAGCCGATCTCGATGTCCTGGTCCTTCGACAGATGCGGCGGATGATAAACGCGGCCGCCCTGCGTGATCGCGACTCGGTTTGTGCCGCCGTCCTCGCCGCCCAGCGCGCCGCGCGGGCCGGTGCGGCCGTGGTCCATCACCATCGAGGCGCGCGCCGTGCCGCGTCTTAGCCTGATCCGGTAATTGACGCCGAACCCGCCGCGCCGCTCGCCCGCGCCGCCCGAGCCTTCGTTGAGCGAGTATTCCTCGAACAGCACGGGGTAATACTGCTCCATCACCTCGATCGGCGTGGTCTTGGAGATGCCGATGGTCGAACAGCCGTTGGAGATACCGTCGCCGGCCATGCTGCCGCCATACCCGCCGCCGCTGATGACGTACATGATGTAGTTGCGGCCGCGCTCGGGGTCGTGGCCGCCCAGCGCCAGGTTGCCCGAGGTGCCGGCGGGCGCGGCGAACAGCCGGTCGGGAATCGCCTTCACCATCGCGTCGAACACCGCCTCGGCGATGCGCTGGCTGACCTCCGCCGCGCAGCCGGAAACCGGGCTTGGGTATTTCGCGTACAGAAATGTGCCGTCGGGATCGGCGATGTGCAGCGGCTCGAACGTGCCGGCGTTGATCGGCACCTCGGGGAAGATGTGCTTGATCGCGAGATAGACCGACGAGCGCGTGGTGGCGATGACGCTGTTCATCGGCCCGCGGCAGGGCGGCGACGACTTGGACAGGTCGAAATAGAGCTCGGTGCCTTCCTTGCGGATGGCGAGCCGGATGGTCAAAGGCCGGTTCACCACGCCGTCGGAATCGACATAGGATTCGCCCCGGTATTCGCCATCGGGGATCGTGGCGATCCGCGCGCGCATCAGCCGCGCGGCCCGCGCTTTCAGTTCGGCGATGGCGCTCTCCACCGTGTCGCGGCCGTAGCGGTCGATCAATGCGGTCAGACGCTTCTCGCCGATGGCCAGGGCCGCGGCCTGCGCCTTGATGTCGCCGATGCGCTGGTCGGCGATGCGGATATTGGAGAGGATGATCGACAGGATTTCCTCGTCCATGACGCCCGCCTTGAACAGCTTGACCGGCGGCAGGCGCAGGCCTTCCTGCTCCACCTCCGTCGCGTTGGCCGAGAAACCGCCGGGCACCATGCCTCCGGTATCGGGCCAGTGGCCGGTGTTGCTGAGCCAGCAGAACAGCTCGCCCTTGTAGAAGAACGGCTTCACGAACCGCACGTCCATCAGATGCGTGCCGCCGAGATAGGGATCGTTGACGATGTAGACGTCGCCGGGCCTCAAGTCCCGGGCGCGCTCGATCACCGCCTTGGCGCCGAACTGCATGGTGCCGACGAATACCGGCAGGCCGAGCTCGCCCTGCGCGATCAGCTCGCCGGTTTCGCGGTGGTAGATGCCGTCGCTGCGGTCCAGCGCTTCCGAAATCACGGGCGAGAACGCGGCACGCACGAAGGCCAGGTCCATCTCGTTGCAGACCTGCTGCAAGCCGTTCTCGATCACCGCCAGGGTGACGGGATCGAGCGCCGATTTCGGCGCGGCGTCGTTCATGGCTTGCCTCCAACGGCGACGATCAGGTTGCCGAAGCGGTCGGCCTCGGCCCGGTCGCCCGGCTCGAGGACGATGGTGCAGTCCAGCTGCTCGACGATGGCGGGGCCGGCGAGTTTCGCCGCCGCCGGCAGCTTTTCGCGGCGATAGACCGGCGTCTCGCGCCATTCCTTGCCCGATGCGCCGCCATCCTTGAACCAAACCCGGCGTTTTTCCACCAGCGCGCCCGCCAAATTTGATGCACGCTCGGCGGCGGGGAGCAGTGCGTCGAGCGGCAAGGGCGGCCGGCGGCCGATCACGGCGGTGTGGAGATTGACCAGGACCGGCCTGATCTCCGGCAACGCCACCTCGAACCGCTTCCAATACGCCTCGGCGAAGGCCTGGTGCAGCTGCTCGCGGGTCACGGCGATGCCGGGCAGGGGCACCGTCAGGATATGGCTTTGTCCCTGGAACTGCATGTCGGCGTCGTGCAGCAGGTCGATGCCCTCCACGACCACCCCCTCGCGCGCGATGGTGGCGCGGCCCTCGGCGATCTGCGCTTCCAGCGTGCGCCTGACCAGCGCCATGTCCAACGCCGGCAGGGGCTTGTTGACCGTGTTGACGTAGTCGTGGCGCAAATCCGCGACCACGCAGCCCAGCGCATTGGTGATACCCGGCCGCGAGGGGATCAGCAGGCGGGGAATGCCCAGCTCGCGCGCCAGCGCGGCGGCGTGCAAAGGCCCGGCGCCGCCGAAGGCGAACAGCGCGAAGTCGCGCGGATCGTGCCCCTTGGCCAGCGACACCATGCGCATGGCGCCGGCCATCCTGTCGTTGGCGACTTTGAGGATGGCGGCGGCCGCGCCCTCGGCGTCCAGCCCCAGCTTGCCGCCGATCTCGCGCTCCATCGCCCCGGCCACGGCCCCAAGCGACACCGGCGCGTCCACCGCCAACAATCCTTTCGGGTTGAGCCGCCCCAGCAGCAGGTTGGCGTCGGTGATGGTGGGCCGCGCGCCGCCCCGTCCGTAACAGATCGGACCGGGATTGGCGCCCGCGCTTTCCGGGCCCACCCGCAGCATGCCCGAGGCGTCGATGAAAGCGACCGACCCGCCGCCCGCGCCGATGCTGTGCACGTCCACCATCGGCACGTGGATCGGCATGGCGTATTCCAACTCCAACTCGGCGCTGACGCGCGGCACGCCGCCCTGGATCAAGCCCACGTCCGAGCTGGTGCCGCCCATGTCGTAGGTGATGAGATCGGGATAGCCCGCTTGGCGGCCGGTATAGGCCGCGGCCATCACGCCCGAGGCCGGGCCCGACATCACCGTGTTGACGGCGGCCTCGGACACGATACGGCTG
Organism: Rhodospirillales bacterium; assembly: GCA_052387895.1. Lineage (GTDB taxonomy): Bacteria > Pseudomonadota > Alphaproteobacteria > JAEULC01 > JAEULC01 > JAEULC01. The sequence goes on from JBQTIS010000302.1 coordinate 3,414, forward strand.
GAGACGGTGCCGCCGTTGCCCTGCATGACCAGCAATTCGTGGCGGAAGCCCTTGGACTTGAGCTCGTCGCCGAGTCGGGCGATGTAGCGGTGCAGCACGGGACGCACCGCCGCGTTCACCGCCGCGGTCACGCCGCGCTCGTATTCACGGTACTCCGACAGGATCGCGCTGCCGAGCGTCACGTGGTCGTTGGGCCAGACCCGGCGCACGATCTCGCCGGCCCTTCGCTCATGCGCGGGATTGACGTAGCTGTGCAGGAAATGGATCACCAGGGATTCGCAGCTCAAGGCCAGCAAGGCGCGCGCGGCGGCCTCGACGGCCTTTTCGTCCAACGGCTCGACCACCTTGCCGTCGGCGTCCATGCGCTCGCGCACTTCCAGGCGCAATTCGCGCGGGATCAGCGGCACGAAGCGTCCGGTCAGCCCATAGGGCGTGGGGCGGGTGCGGCGGCCCAGCTCCAGCGAATCGCGGAAGCCCTTCGTGGTGATCAGCCCGCAGCGCGCGATCTTGCGCTCCAGCAGGGCGTTGGTCGTGGTGGTGGTGCCGTGGACGACCGCAGCGAGATCGGCCGGGCTTTCACCGCTCCTGGCGATCGCTTCGAGCACGCCGAAGGCCTGGTTGTCGGGCGTGGTCGGCACCTTGGCCACGCTGACCGCGCGCGTCGCCGGGTCGACCGCGATCAGATCGGTGAACGTGCCGCCGACATCGACGCCGATGATGCTGCCCGCCATCGCCCGGTCCTACACCATCAAATACTGGGCGCGGACCTCGCGGTTCGCGTCCAACTCTCGCATCGTGCCGGTGAAGCGCACCTGGCCCTTCTCGATGATCACCGCGCGGTCGGCCACGGCATGGGCGAAGCGCAGATTCTGCTCGGACAGGAGCACGCTCAATCCCTGCCGCTTCAGCCCGATAATCGCGCGCGCCATCTGCTCGACGATCACCGGCGCCAGCCCCTCGGACGGCTCGTCCAGCAGAAGCAGCAACGGATTGCCCATCAGCGTGCGGGCGATGGTCAGCATCTGCTGTTCGCCGCCGCTCATGCGCCCGCCGGGCCGCCGGCGCATCTCCGCCAGGTTGGGAAACAGCTCGAACAGCCGCTCCGGCGTCCAGGCCTGCATGCCCACGCGCGGAGGCTGTCGTCCCACCTCGAGGTTCTCCATCACCGTGAGCTCCGTGAAGATGCGCCGGTCCTCCGGCACGTAGCCGAGGCCGCGCCGCGCAACGCGGTGCGGCGCCAGGCGCTCGATGCGCTCGCCCAGGAATTCGATCGCGCCCGAGGCGGCGCGCAGCAGGCCCATGACCGTCTTGAAGGTCGTGGACTTGCCCGCGCCGTTGCGGCCGAGCAGCGCCACCACCTCGCCGCGCTCGACCGCGAAGCCGAGGGCGGAAAGGATGTGCGCGCGGCCATAATAGGCCTCGACGCCATCGAGGCGCAGCATGCTCATACCGCGCCTCCGCCGAGATAGATTTCCTGCACCCGAGGGTCGGCGCGCACCTCGTCCGGCGGCCCTTGCGCGATCAGCCGGCCGCGGTTCAGCACCAGGATGCGGTCGGCATGGCCGAACACCACGTCCATGTCGTGCTCGGTGAACAGCACGCCCATGCCCTCGGCCCGCACGATCTCGCGCGTCAGCGCCATCAGCGCCACGCGCTCCTTCGGCGCCATCCCGGCGGTCGGCTCGTCCATCAGCAGCAGGCGCGGGGAGTGGGCCAGCGCCACGGCCAGCTCGACGCGCTTCAGATCGCCATAGGCCAGCACGCCGCAGGCACGGTCGGCCTGCGCCGCCATGCCCACGCGCGCCAGCAGCGCCATCGCCTCGTCGCGGCAAAGCCGCGCCGCCGCCGGCCAGAACGACCACAGGCGGCGGCGGCGCGACAGCAGCGCCATCTGCACGTTCTCCACCACGGTCATCGAGGCGAAGGTGGCGGCGATCTGGAAGGTGCGGCCCACGCCCATGCGCCAGATGCGCCGCGGCTTCAGGCCCGCCAGGTCACCTCCCATCAGCGCCACGCTGCCGGCGTCGGGCCTGAGCTGCCCGTTCAGCATGTTGA
>JBQTIS010000303.1:0-3521 GCA_052387895.1 Rhodospirillales bacterium
GCCAATAGAGCCGCGGCGGGATGGCCGCGTTGACGACGCGCTCCTCGAGCGTGGAGGAGGGGATGGCGGGGCCGGGGGCGGCCGGCTCGAGCCCGACGTTCACGCGTCGATCGGCGGCTTGGTGCTCACGGCGCAGCCATGGGCGTAGCGGTCTTCGCCGACGGCCTTGCGGAAGATCGACAGGTACAGCCGCTCGCCCGCCACCGGGTGGCGCCCCAGCCCGCTGAAATTTGGCGCGTCCTCGGGCAGCGCGCATAGCCTGAGGATCATCCCGGCGATGAACCCGGTCCGCCTCTGGTCGGTCCTTTCGTCCTCGCGCATGAGGTGGAACAGCTCGTTGCACATCACGTTGGTCAGGTCCGCCGGCGTGGGGTTGGCGATGCCGTGGAAATTGCGCGCGGCGTCCTCGATCATGCGTTGGCTGAGCTCGATGGCGGGGCCGAAATCGCCGAGGCGGAACTGGGCGTGGCGGTCATAGGCGCGGATGCCGTTCTCGACCGTCCGCAGCATCACTTCGAACTCGATCGCCATCTCTGGTCCCTGGCCTTCAGGCCGAAAGCCTGACCTTCACATAAGATCCGGGCGCATCCTCGACCGGCTTCAGCTTGCCGTCGCCGGGCTTGCGGGCGGGAGCCTCGCCGTCGGCGAACCGTTCCAGCCACGCCTTCCATTCCACCCACCACGACCCAGGCTTGTGCTCGGCGATGGCCAGCCACTCGTCCGGGGATTTGGGAGGCTTCTTTTTTCCGCCGTCGATCCAGTAGCCGTATTTCTGCGCTGCGGGCGGGTTGACCACGCCCGCGATATGGCCCGAGGCCGCCAGGCAGAACTTGACCGGCCCCTTGTACAGCTGCGTGGCGGCGTAGGTGGATTTCCAGGGGGCGATGTGGTCCTCGCGCGTGGATAGGATGAAGGTCGGGGTCTTGATGCGGGAGAGTTCGATCGGCACGCCGCGCAGCGTTATGCCGCCGGGCTGCACCAGCTTGTTCTCCTGATACATCTGCCTGAGGTAGAACGAGTGCATGTCCGCGGGCATGCGCGTGGAATCGGCGTTCCAGAACAACAGATCGAAGGGGAACGGCTCCTTGCCGAGCAGGTAGTTGTTCACCACGAACGACCAGATCAGGTCGTTGGCGCGCAGCATGTTGAAGGTCGTGCCCATGGCCGAGCCTTCGAGATAGCCCTTTTCGCTCATGCGCTGCTCGAGGGCGGCGAGCTGCTCCTCGTCGATGAACACGCCCAGCTCGCCCGCCTCGGTGAAATCCACCATGGTGGTGAAGTAGGTGGTGCTGGCGACGCGCTTGTCCTCGCCCTTGACGGCGAGATAGGCCATGGTCGCGGCCAGCAACGTGCCGCCCAGGCAATAGCCGATCACGTTCAGCGTCTTTTCGCCGGTCGCCTTTTCGATCGCCTCCATCGCCGCCAGCGGCCCTTCGACCATGTAATCCTCGAAGGACTTCCGGGCCAGGTTTTCGTCGGGGTTGACCCACGACACAACGAACACCGTGATGCCCTGGTCGACCGCCCATTTGATGAACGAATTGCGCTCGCGCAAGTCGAGGATGTAGTACTTGTTGATCCAGGGCGGGATGATCATCAGCGGCCGCTTCATCACGGTCGCGGTGGTGGGGTTGTACTGGATCAGCTGCATCAGCGGGGTCTGGAACACGACCTTGCCGGGCGTCACGGCGATGTTCTTGCCGATCTCGAACGCCTCCATGTCGGTCATTTTGATCTGCAGCCGGCCCTTGCCGCGCTCCAGGTCCTTCAGCAGGTTCTCCAGGCCCTTCACCAGGGTCTCGCCGCCGCTTTCCAGCGTGGCGCGGATCACCTCGGGGTTGGTGCCGACGAAGTTGCTGGGCGCCATCGCGTCGACAAACTGGCGCGTGTAGAAATCGACCTTCTTGGTGGTCTTGTCGTCCATGCCGTCGACGTCGCGCACGGTGGATTGCAGCCAGCGGGCGGTCAAAAGGTAGGATTGCTTGATGAAGTCGAAGACCGCGTTTTCCTCCCAGGCCGAGTCCTTGAAACGGCGGTCCTCGGGTCCGGGCTGGATCAGGGGCGAGGCTTCCTCGCCCAGGAACCGGCGCGTGGCGGTCTGCCACAGCGTCATATAGTCCTGCCACAGATTGATCTGGGCCTGCATCAGCTTGGCCGGGTTGGCCATCAGCCGCGCGGTCATCTCCAGGAACGCCCCGCCGATGTTCAACGGGTCGGCCATGCCGAACTGCCCGCCCTCGGCCTGCTTGGACAGGAAGTCGCGCACCAGGCGCTGGCTGCGCTCGGCGATGCTGGCCATGGTCTTGGACAGTTCCAGCGGGTCGGGAACCTTCATCGGAGCGCCGGTCTGGTCGGCCATTGTTGGGCCATCCTGGATTAAGAAACTGCACCAAGGCTACGGCGGAAACTGCCGTGGCGGTTGAAAAATTTGATGGCAGGCCCGCCATGTGTCTGTAGACAACCGGCGGCGCGGCGTTGTAATACACGATGCACGGGGGGGTTAACACAGGAAATTGGACCGCGGGACGAGGCGACGCTGGCGATGACACTGGTTAAAGGCGGTTCTGCCGCCCGGCCGGAGGCTCGGTCATCCGCCCGGCCCGCCGCCCGTTTTACGCCGGTCGCCGCCATATTCCTGCTCTCGAGCGTGACCCTTGGCGCCTGCGGAGGCGCGTTCGACAGGTATTTCGGCACCGACAAGCCTCCGCCGCCGCAGCAGCCCGCCGATCCCGCGAAACAGACGTCGACCACCGAATCCGCGCCCGAGGCGACCAACCCGCCGGGCCAGGAAAAGCCGTATCCGAACCTGGGCTCGGTGCCGCAACAGCGGCCAGTGCGCCAGTCGATCGAGGAGCAGCGCCAAGCGATCCAGCAGGGTCTGGTGGCCGACCGCCAGAACGCCCGCTACACCGATCAGGTGATTCGACACGAGCCGGTATCGTCCGCCCCGCCGGCGCGTCCAATTACGGCAGCGGTCAGCGTGCCCAGGCTGCCGACGGTGCCCGGCGCCGCGCCGCCGCAGGGCCAAACCCAAACCCAACCTCAAACCCAGGCCCGCCCGGCCGGTGCCGCCGCAAGAGCGCCGACGCCCGGCGCGTCCGCACAAGTTGCCGCAGCCCCTGCCGGCGGAGCAGCTTCCTCCCCTCCGCCGCCGCCAGCCCTGCCGCAGCCGTCCTTGCCGGCGCTTGCCGCCGGATCGCCGCCAGCGGTCCAGCAGCCCGACGCCACGGCCGTGGGCAGGCCGATTCCCATCGCCCCGCCGCCTCCCGGCCAGCAGGCCGCGCCGTCGCGTCCCTTCGCTCCGCCCCCGTCCGCCGCGTCCGCGCCGCCGCCTTCTGCTGCGCAGCAAGCCGCTCCGCTGCCCGTGCCAGGCCGCAGCAATTTCACCCTGGGAACGGCGGTGGTGCAGGCGATCGAGGCGCCACCCGAGGCCGCCGCGGTCCCGCCGCCATCCGCCCCGCAGCAACTGGCGCAGGCTCCCGCGACGATTCCCGTCGCGCCGCCGGCGGGGTCGCGGCAGC
>JBQTIS010000304.1:0-6262 GCA_052387895.1 Rhodospirillales bacterium
GATCGCCTGGCGCTGGTCCCACACGTGGTTGCCGGTGGTCAGCACGTCCACGCCCGCCGCGTACAGCTCCTTCGACAGCTCAAGCGTGATGCCGAAGCCGGCGGCGGCGTTCTCGCCGTTGGCGACCACGAAGTCGAGGTCGAGCTCGCGGCGCAGGCGCGGCAAGTCCCGCGCCACCGCGTCGCGGCCCGAGCGTCCGACCACGTCGCCGAGGAACAGCACGCGCATGGGCCTTCAGCCCTCCGCCGTCTTGAACGCCTCGCGTTCGGTCACGATCCAGTCCAGCTTCTCGTCGCGCTCGTCGTGCGGCACGGACGCCACCTCCTGTCCCGCGAAGCCGACGCCGACCGCCAGCTTCGCATGCCCGGCCCGGCGCAGCGCGCGCAGCGTGAGGTCGTAGAACCCCGCGCCGTAGCCCAGCCGCCAGCCGCGCCGGTCGAACGCCAGCAGCGGCACGATCACCAGCTCGGGCACCAGCTCGGGCGCCGCCTCGGGCGCATCCGCGGGCGGCACCGACACGCCGAAGCCGCCGGGCTCAAGGCGCGTCGCGGGCGTCCAGCGCCGGAACGCGAGCGGCTTGCCCTTGCCCACGACCGCCGGCAGGCAGCAGCGATAGCCCATCGCGTCGAGCGCGAGCAGCAGCGGGCGCGTGTCGATCTCCTCGCCCATCGGCCAGAAGCCCGAGACCGCGGCGTTCTTCCCGGGCAGCGCGATGTGCCTGAGGAACAGGTCGCGCAGCGCGCCGCCGGCGGCGCCGGCGCGGCCGAACAACTCCGCCCGGCGCTCCGCCGCCTGGCGCCGGAGCGTCTTTTTCTCGGCCTCGATCATGCTCGCTGTCGGCGCTGGCAAAACGGAATCGGGCGGGCAAAGCCGCGACGGCCGCTGGCGTGAGCTCGTCCTCTGTGGCCTGCTACAGCAGGTGGGCGCCATGTACCGGAACCACGGTCCCGGCAGGGACAGCTCCCGAGAGAAGAGTATTGGCCCCAGGGATATTGCAGCCTGGCGCGCCGCGCAGCCTTGCCCTGGAGGGAAGTCTAGGAGTGTTCGAGCCGCGCGGCAATATCTTCGAGCTTTCTTGCGTAACCCTCGATCGTGGCGACCAGTTCGTCTTCCTCGGCCGGGCTCATGGCGGCCCCTCCGCCCTTGAGCTTCTCGTTCTCGGCCCAGGCGTCGGACAGCTCGTCGGCGACCAAAAGGCTCGCCATGACCAGCAGGCGCGTATCGCCGATCTGGCCGACCGCGGCCACCAGCTCGGCCACCTTCTTGTCCACGAACTGCGCCAGGCGCTGCAGGTGCTCTTCCTGCCCGTCGTCGCAGGCGATGCGATAGGAACGGTTGTTGATGGTGACCGCGACCTGCGCCATTCCCTTAAGCCCCTAGGCCCTGAGGACCGCGCGCAGACGGTCGATCGCGCTGTCGAGCCGGGCCGCGACCGACACGTTGGCCGCCGCCAGATCCTGGTTCTCGGCCTTGACGGAAGCGAGCTCGGCGGCGAGCCGGCGCGCGCCCTCGTCGCCCGAAGCCACGCCTTCGTCCGCGCGGGTTTCGACCGCGCGGCCGATGCGCGCCAGCGCCGCATGCAGGCGTTTCGTCGCGGACTCCAGCCGTGGAGTCATCTCGGTGCATCCCCGTCGGCGCGCCGGAATCGGGCGTTCCGGCGCTTTTCCCCTGTTGTGGACGATTAAGCCATCCGGCCCGGGTTGCGTCAACCCGCGCGCCGGCCGGATTGGGGCAGCCAAATCAGTTAATTAGGTCGGCCCGTCTCGCTCTTGGGCCATGGTTCTCTCATCCCGTCTGGCTTAGGTAGTGGCCGGTTGACCCAACTTCAGGTCGACCGAGAAGCGCGCGTAGGGCACTTCCGGTCTCAATCGGCGGTCGGCCTTGGTCAGGATCACCAGGCCATAGCGCTCCATCGTGCGAAGAGTCCGGCTGAGGTTGCTCTCCGCGCGATGGGAAAGCTGCGCCAATTCCGCCACGGATCCCGGCCGGGCGCTTCTGATGAGTTCGAGCAAAAGCCGGTTCTTGGACGACAAGACTTGGGCCAGGGACTCAACGGACGTGAACCACACTTTCGGGTCGTCCGGCCCGGGCTTCAGTTGTCCGCGCGCGATGGCAAGAGTCCGCGCCTTCATTTCTTGGCGCGACGCAATGCCGATGTGCAGCACCTTCATATCGCCGTTCATGGCACGCCTCTTTCCTTCAAAATCCGGCCGACATCGTTCCAAAAATCGGCCACAAGCTCCCCCGCGTTCTTGTAGGCGTAGGGCCTGATTCGCTTCCCCTTATGGACGTGATCGTGAAGCACGGTTCGTTTGGCGCCTGGCCCGGCTCCCACCCGGATCGGATGGGCGTTGTCGTAGCAAACCAGCCTTTCATCGCTAGGGCCAAACAGGCACAGGCTGTAGCCGATGCCCGCGGGCCTTCCCGGGGTCGGCGCGACTCGCCTTGCATCGATCTTCACCCAAAAACCGCCTCCCACCTCCATTCTGGCGCCGTCCAGGTCGAGGAGGTTCTCTTGTGAGTTATCCCCGATGGAAACATACTTATCACCTGATGATAACTTTGTCAAGGACAAGCTCCAAATATCTAATAAACTACAATCGGTTAGGCCAATATTGCCGCGGCGAAACCGGGCATATCCTTCCTGCTGTCCGCGCTCTCCCGGCAGACCCTCCCGCACCTAGGGCCTGACCGTGCGATGGAATTTAGCGACTGAACGGTGTTTCGACTAAGCCCCAACGTGTGAAAAGATTTGCCCGCTTGTCGAGAGTGTCCCGGGTTGCCGGCATGGCCGCCCGAAATGAACGACCACGCGCCCTTTTGAAAGGGTTGACGGGGGCGGCGGCGGCGGTCATGGTGCGGCCCGCGTTCACATTGCTCAACATTCGATCAGCGTCGGAACGCCGCCTCTCGACATGACCGCCTCCTCCCCGCGCCCGCTGGCGCAACCCGCACCTGCCGCCGGGGCGACCCCGGGGGTCTCCCACGCCGAGATGGCCAACGCCATCCGCGCGCTGGCGATGGACGCGGTCGAGCAGGCCAAGTCGGGCCATCCCGGCATGCCCATGGGCATGGCCGACGCCGCCACGGTGCTGTTCACGCAAGTGTTGAAATACGATCCGGCCCAGCCGGATTGGCCCGACCGCGACCGCTTCGTGCTGTCGGCCGGGCACGGCTCGATGCTGCTGTACGCGCTGCTGCACCTCGCGGGCTACGCGCGCCCGACCATGGACGAGATCCGCCGCTTCCGGCAATTGGGCTCGCCCACGCCCGGCCATCCCGAGCACGACCGCCTTCCCGGCGTCGAAACGACCACCGGCCCCCTGGGCCAGGGCCTGGCCAACGCCGTGGGCATGGCGATCGCCGAGCGGCGCCTGAACGCGCGCTTCGGCGACGAGGCGGTGGACCATCGCACCTACGTCGTTGCCGGCGACGGCTGCCTGATGGAAGGCATCAGCCACGAGGCGATCTCGCTGGCCGGGCACCTCAGGCTCGACCGGCTGGTCGTGCTGTGGGACGACAACCGCGTCTCGATCGACGGGCCGACCGAGCTTTCCGTGTCCGACGACCAGTTGAAACGCTTCGCGGCCTGCGGCTGGACCACGGCTTCGGTGGACGGCCACGACCCCGGGGCGGTGCTGGCGGCGCTGGACGCGGCCAAGAAAAGCGACCGGCCCGCGCTGATCGCCTGCCGCACCGTCATCGGCCATGGCGCGCCGACCAAGGCCGGCACCGCCGCGGCGCACGGCGCGCCCCTGGGGCCCGAGGAGATCGCCGGCGCGCGCGCCAAGCTCGGCTGGCCGCACCCGCCCTTCACCGTGCCCGACCGGGTGCTGAAGGCGTGGCGCGCGGCCGGAGCGCGCGGCGCGGCCCAGCGCACGGCATGGCAGGCGCGCGTCGCCGCGCGCGCCGACGCCGCTTCGTTCCGCGCGGCGATCGCGGGCGAGCTGCCGGCGGGCTGGCGGGAAAAGCTCGGCCACTACGTCAAGGGGCTGATCGACAAGCCGGTCAAGATCGCCACGCGCCAGGCCTCGGGCAACGCGCTGGAAGTTCTGACCGCCGCGATCCCGGCGCTGGTCGGCGGCTCGGCCGACCTGACCGGCTCGAACAACACCCGCGCCAGGGCGCAGAAGGCGCTTACCGCCAAGGACTACGGCGCGGGTTACATTTTCTACGGCGTGCGCGAGCACGCCATGGCCGCCGCCATGAACGGCATGGCGCTGCACGGCGGCGCGATCCCCTATGGCGGCACGTTCCTGGCGTTCACCGACTATTGCCGCCCGGCGATCCGCCTGAGCGCGATCATGGGCCTGGGCGTGGTCTACGTCATGACGCACGACTCGATCGGCCTGGGCGAGGACGGGCCGACGCACCAGCCGGTCGAACACCTCGCCGCCTTGCGCGCGATCCCGGGCTTGAACGTGTTCCGCCCGGCCGACGCGGTGGAAACGGCGGAGTGCTGGGAGCTGGCGCTCATGGACCGCGCGCGTCCCTCGGTGCTGGCGCTGACGCGCCAGGCCGTGCCGCAGCTGCGCGATACGGACGCGGGCGCGAATTTGTGCGCGCGCGGCGGCTACGTGCTGGCCGAGGCCGACGGCCAGCGGCGCGCGACCCTGATCGCCACCGGATCGGAAGTGTCGGTCGCCGTGGCCGCGCGCGAGCTGTTGCAGAAATCGGGCGTTCCCGCCGCCGTCGTGTCGCTGCCCTGCTGGCGGCTGTTCGACGCGCAAGACGCGGCCTATCGCGCCAAGGTGCTGGGGCCCGAGCGCGGGCGCGTGGCGGTCGAGGCCGCCGTGCGGCTGGGCTGGGACAAGTATGTCGGCCCCGGCGGCGGCTTCGTCGGCATGGCGGGCTTCGGCGCCTCGGCCCCGGCCGAGGACCTGTATAAGCATTTCGCCATCACGCCCGAGGCGGTGGCCGAAGCCGCGAAGCGGAGCCTTTGACGCCATGCTGTTCATGGTGATCGAGCGGTTCAAGCGCGCCGAGATCAAGACGGTCTATCGCCGCGTGCGCGACGAGGGGCGCGTCCTGCCCGCGGGCCTCAAGTACGTCGACAGCTGGATCGAGGCCGGCTTCGGGCGCTGTTTCCAGCTCATGGAATGCGACGACGTGACGGTGTTGCAGAACTGGGTCGTGGAATGGGGCGACCTGGTCGACTTCGAGATCGTGCCGGTGGCGCACTCCAAGGACGTGCGCAAGGCGATCGAGCCGCTGCTGTAGGGCGCGCATGTCGAACTCGCCCGCGCAAAACTCGTGCCCGTCATGACCGGGCTTGTCCCGGTCATCGACGTCGAGGCGGCGGCGAACGGCCGCCGAGAGAGGCTCTCGGCATCGCGGCGCATCACCGGCCGAAACCGCGCGTCCGGCCGACGTGGATGACCGGGACTCGCCCGCCTTCGCCCAAGGGCTGCGGCGGACGGCCCGGTCATGACGTCGTGTGCGGCTCAACCCGGACAGACTTGCGACAAGCCCGGCCATGACGGCCGGTTGTGGGGTAGAATCGCTTTCTATCGAATTGCCGTGGAGGAAACCGGGACATGACCATCCGCGTCGCCATCAACGGGTTCGGCCGCATCGGGCGGCTGGTGATGCGCGCCGCCACCGAGGCGCGCCGCAACGACATCAAGGTCGTGGGCATCAACGATCTGGGCCCGGTCGCCACCAACGCGCATTTGCTTAAATACGACTCGGTGCACGGGCGCTTTCCGCACGAGATCGGGGTGGACGCGGATTCCATGGACGTGGGCCAGGGGCCGATCAGGGTGACGGCCGAGCGCGACCCCGCCAAGCTGCCGTGGAAGGAGTTGGGCGTGGACGTGGCGCTGGAATGCACCGGCATCTTCACCGAGCGCGCCAAGGCGGCGATGCACCTTAAGGCCGGCGCCAGGCGCGTGCTGATCTCGGCGCCCGCCGAGGGCGCGGACCTGACGGTGGTCTATGGCGTCAACCACGACAAGCTGCGCAAGGAGCACACCGTCGTGTCCAACGCGTCCTGCACCACCAACTGCCTGGCGCCGGTGGCCTATGCGCTGCACAAGGCGATCGGCATCGAGCGCGGCTACATGACGACGATCCATGCCTTCACCGGCGACCAGAACACGGTGGATACGCTGCACAAGGATTTGCGCCGCGCCCGCGCTGCCTCGGTGTCGATGATCCCGACCTCGACCGGCGCCGCGAAGGCCGTGGGCCTCGTACTGCCCGAGCTCAACGGCAAGCTCGACGGAACCTCGATCCGCGTGCCCGTCGCCAACGTCTCCGT
>JBQTIS010000305.1:0-4805 GCA_052387895.1 Rhodospirillales bacterium
CTGGCCGCCTCGACCAGCACCAGGGCGTGGTTCGCCACCACCAGCCGCGCGCGCCGGGCGCGCCGCACACTGCGTTCGATGAAGCATTTGTGGTAGTGCGGGCAGGCGGAATAGACGCATTCGCCGCGCCGGTCCGTGAGGTTGACCGTGCGCGCCCGGCCCGAGATCTCGGCCAGCCACGATGGAAAGTCGCCGCCCGCCATGTCGCCGTCGCGCGAGCGGCCGGCCCAGCGCGCCATCAGCCCCAGCGCAACCGCGTCGCGCGGCCGCGCTCCCATGCCGCGCACCGCCTCCTCGAAGTTCAGCAGGCACAGATAGTTCTCGCGGCCCTTGCGCAGCACCACGCGCCGCGCCTTCTCGACCGGGTCCGGGTAGAGCCGGTCGAGCTCGTCGTCGATCTGGTGCTGGAGGTTGCGCGTGTAGGTGCTGAGCCACACCGCGCCCTGGTTCTTCTCGGCCCACAGGCTCGCCGGCGCGATGTAGCCCAGCGTCTTGCCGACGCCGGTGCCGGCCTCGGCCAGCACCATGTTGGGCTCGCCCTCGCGCTCGCGCGGCCCGAACGCGCCGGTCAAGGCCGAGGCGTAGTCGCCCTGCTGCGGTCGCTCCTCGGCCCCGCGGCCCAGCAACTGCGCCAAGCGCGCGCGCGCTTCGATCGGCTCGACGCCGACATGGCCGGGCGGCGGCTCGGGCGCGTGCTCGGACCATTCGCCCAGGCGCAGCCACACGCTGAGCGCGGCCGAGGGAGCGGTCAGGCGCTGGTCGGCCGGATCGACGCCGAGAGCCTCGAGCACCGCCGGTCCCCAGCTCCACCCCGCGCGGTGCATCACCAGCGCGATCGGCACGGCGTCGGAGCGGCGCTCGCCTCCGTCCTCGGCCAGTTGCGCCAGCAGCGCCCGCGCGGCGGCAAGCAGGGTGGCGGGGCAGTCCACGAGCGACGGCGGCACGGCGAGACCCAACGCCTGGGCCAGGCCGCGCGGCGTCGGCGGGCAGAAACGCGCCGGCAGGACGAAGGCGAACAGCTCGAGCAGGTCGAGGGCGGGAAACGGCTCGATCCTGAGTCGCCGCGCCGTGGCCGGCAGGTGGCAGACCAGCGGCTTCTTGCCCTCGGCCAGCGCGCGCTGGGCGTCGGCCAAGCTCATGGTCTCGACCTCGCCGTCGGCGGAAAGCAATGCCGCGCGGCTGGCGCCCGCGACCAGCGCCGGGGCGCTCAGCGCCGCCGGCCGGCGGCGGAAGGGAACGACGACCGATTCGGCCATGGCGCCCGAGTATATCCGCACGGGTTGACGCAGAGGGGCCCCGTTTCTAGGGTGGCGCGGCTTTCGGGGGAGCCCAAGCGAAGTTCCATGAGCAGCGAGCGAGATTTGGCGACCAACGCCCGCGCCTGGCCGTTCGAGGAGGCGCGTAAGCTTCTGGCGCGCGTCGGCGGCAAGACCCCGGCCAAAGGCTATGTGCTGTTGGAGACCGGCTACGGGCCCTCGGGCCTGCCGCATATCGGCACCTTCGCCGAAGTGGTGCGCACCACCATGGTGCGCCACGCCTTCCAACGCCTGTCGGACATTCCCACGCGCCTGTTCGCCTTTTCCGACGACATGGACGGCCTGCGCAAGGTGCCGGACAACGTGCCGAACCAGGAGATGCTGGCGACATACGCCGGTGACAAGCAGACCAGCTTCGGCACGCCCTTGACCTCGATCCCCGATCCGTTCGGCAAGCACGAGAGCTTCGGCCACCACAACAACGCGCGGCTGCGCGCGTTCCTTGACGCGTTCGGCTTCGAGTACGAGTTCCAGAGCGCGACGGACTGGTATTTGAGCGGCCGGCTGGACGCGACGCTGCTGAAGGTGCTGGCGCATTGCCAAGAGGTGATGGACGTGGTGCTGCCGACCCTGGGGCCGGAACGCCGCGCCACCTATTGCCCTTTTCTTCCGATCCGCGAGCGCGGCGGGCGCAAGCAGGTGCTGGAAGCGCCGGCGGTGGAGTTCCACCCCGAGCGCGGCACGATCGTGTTCAAGGACACGGTCGAAGGGCGGTTCGAGCAGAAGGTCACGGGCGGAAGCTGCAAGCTGCAATGGCGCGCGGACTGGCCGATGCGCTGGGTGGCGCTGGACGTGGACTACGAGATGTCGGGCAAGGACCTGATCTCGTCGGTCGAGCTGGGCAACAGGATCGCGCGCATCCTGGGCGGCCGGCCGCCGGAGAACCTGACCTACGAGCTGTTCCTGGACGATCGCGGCGAGAAAATCTCGAAGTCCAAGGGCAACGGGCTTTCGGTCGAGGACTGGCTGAAATACGCGCCGTGGGAAAGCCTGGCGCTATTCATGTTCCAGAAACCCAGGGCGGCCAGGAAGCTTTACTTCGACGTGATTCCGCGCGCGGTCGACGACTACACCCTGCAGCTCGAGGCGTTCCCGAAGCAGGAGCCGGCGCAGAAGCTGGAAAACCCGGCCTGGCACATCCACGACGGCAAGCCGCCCGAGGCGCCGGGCGGCCGGGCGCACCTGACCTTCAACATCCTGTTGAACCTGGCTTCGGTGGCGAACGCCGAGGACAAGGCGGTCTTGTGGGGGTTCATCACGCGCTACGCGCCGCAAGCCTCGCCTAGGGGCGACCCGCTGCTGGACCACCTCGTGGACCACGCCATCGCCTATTACCGCGACTTCGTAAAGCCGACGCGCAGGTTCCGCGCGCCGAACGAAACCGAACGCAAGGCGATGGAGGAGCTTGCCGACATGCTGGCGAAGCAGCCCGCCGACGCCACGGCCGAATCGATCCAGAACGAGGTGTTCGAGATCGGCAAGCGGCACTTCGCCAAGGAACATCTGCGCCAATGGTTCCAGGCCCTTTACGAGGTGCTGCTGGGCCAGAGCCAGGGGCCGCGCTTCGGGTCGTTCGTGGCGCTCTATGGCCGCGACGAAACCCGCGCGCTGATCGCGCGCGCGTTGAAGGGAGAACTGTCGCAAGCCTGAGACGGCCCGGCCGGATTGGCGTCGGGAGGCGGCATCGCGGGGGGCGGCGGCGAAGGGGTGTCGATGCTGGTGGGACTGCTGCGCTGGGTAAGCTTCGTATCGGCCGCTTTGCCGATGGCGGCGGCGGCCGCGCATGCGCTGGAAACGCCGAACAAGCTCGGCCTCGACGGCCCGCTGTGGCTCATGGTGCAGCAGCAGCTCTATGCGGGCTGGAGTCCGTTCACGGCCGCGTTCCTGTGGACCGCGTTCTTCGCCGCCTGGGGACTGGCGGTGATGACGATGGGGCGCTTTGCCGTGTTCCTGCCCACGGTCGTGGCGGCGCTGAGCATCAGCGGCGCCCTGGCGATGT
Source organism: Rhodospirillales bacterium (assembly GCA_052387895.1). Lineage (GTDB taxonomy): Bacteria > Pseudomonadota > Alphaproteobacteria > JAEULC01 > JAEULC01 > JAEULC01. The sequence goes on from JBQTIS010000305.1 coordinate 3,316, forward strand.
CGGTGCTGTTCCTGGGGCCGCTGGAGGCGATTTTCGCCAGCTGGACGCCCGCCACGATGCCGGCGAACTGGCAGGGTTTCCGGCTGCGCTGGCAGCTGATCCAGGGGCTGGAGTTCGCGCTGTTCGCCCTCGCCTACTTGGCGTTGCTGCGCGCGGCGTTCCGCGACTGGTGCCCGGCGGCGGCCAAGAAATAGCCGGTCATTGCGCGAACCCGAGCAGCCGCGGCAGGAACAGCGTCACCGGCGGCAGGGCCGCCACGAACAGCAGCGTGACCGTGATCGCAGCCAGGAACGGCAATAGCGGACGGGCGAGCTTGTCCATCGGCAGGCCGCTGATCGCCATGCCCACGAACAGGCACAAGCCCACCGGCGGGGTGATGTGGCCGATCGCCGAGGCGATGACGCAGACCAGGCCGAAATGGATCGGGTCGACGCCCGTGGCCTGGGCCACCGGCAACAGCACCGGCACGGTCACCAGGATGATCTCGGACGGGGTGAGGAACGTGCCTAGGATCAGGTAGAGGACGATCACCATCAGGATGAACAGGGCCCAGTGCGGCGCCACCGCCGAGATCGCCTCGGCCACCCGGAACGGAAACTTGGAATAGGTGAGAACCCAACCGAAGGCGCCGACGAATCCGATGATCATGCCGATGACGCCCGACAGCCGCGCCGAGTCGGCGAAGATCTTCGGCAACTCGCGCCAGGATGGCTCCTTGTAGAAGACCGGCGGTACCACCAGGGCGTACACCACGGCCACCCCGGCGGCCTCGGTCGGCGTGAAAATGCCGAACATGATGCCGCCCATGATGATGACCGGAATCATCAGCGCCGGTAGCGAGCGCCACAGGATGCTCACGAACTCGGGCAATGTCGGCGGCTTTTCCCTGGGGTAATTGCGCTGGCGCGAGATGAAGAACACCGGCACCGCCATGCCCAGGCCCACCAGGATGCCGGGGATCACGCCGGCAGCGAACATGGCGGCCACGGACTGGTCGGCCATCCAGGCGTAGATCACGGCGATGATCGAGGGCGGGATGATCGGCGCCACCACGGCGGTGGAGATGGTGAGCGCGGTGGCGAAATCCAGGTCGTAGCCCTTGCGCACCATCTGCGGGATCAGGAACGTGCCGAGCGCCGAGACGTCGGCCACGGCCGAGCCGGAGATGCCGCCGAAGAACATGCTGTCGGCGACGTTGACGTAGGCGAGCCCGCCGCGGAACCGCCCCACAAGCGCCGTGGCCAGGTCGATGATCACCCGCGCCACGCCGCCGCGCGCGGCGATGTTGCCCGCCAGGATGAACAGCGGCGCCGAGAGCAGCAGATAGGAATCGGTCAACAGCCCCACCAGGCGCGTGGGGATGATGATCGGATTGAGGATCGGATAGAAGATCGCCGCGCCCAGCGCGCCGACCGCCATCGCGATGCTGATCGGCATCCCCAAGAGGATGAAGACCACGAACACGATCAGGAGGGTTTCCGCCATAAGTC
>JBQTIS010000306.1:0-2209 GCA_052387895.1 Rhodospirillales bacterium
GCGACATGCGGCTGCCAGAAGGCGAGCGTGCCGCCCAGGCCCGAGACCAGCGCCAGGGCCGGGCCGCCGCCGTGGACCTCGTAGTAAAGTTTGGCGCCGTCTTTCAGCGTGCAGAAAGGCATCTCGCCTGCGCTCCTTTCAGATCAAATCCCTCACCCGGTTCGCTTCGCTCACCACCCTCTCCCCCTTGGCAGGGGGCGAGGGTTTGCTGCCCCTCGCCCCGCGTGAGCGGGGAGAGGGCGCCGCGAGCGGGAGCGAGTGGCGGGTGAGGGGCATCTTCCGGTCGGTTGTCAGGAATGCGTGAACCTGGGCTTTTCCTTGGCGAAAAAAGCGCGCACGCCCTCCCGGCAGTCGTTGCTGGTGAAGGCCTGGTCGCTTAAAGGGAGCGAGGCGGCGATCGCCTCGTCCTCGGTCAAGTCATACGCCATGTCGACCGCCTTCTTGGCGATTCTGAGCGCCTTGTTCGGCCGCTCCGCCATCACGCCGGCGAGCTCTTGCGCGGCCTTGAGCGCCCCGCCCTTGGGCGCGATGCGGTTGACCAGGCCCCAGGCCAGCGCGGTTTCGACCGCGATCGGCTCGCCCAGGAAGATCATCTCCTTGGCGCGGCCCTCGCCGATGCGCCGCGTCACGCGCACCGTCCCCCCGCTGCCGGGATAGACGCCGAGCTTGATCTCGGGCAGCGCCAGCCGCGCGCCCTCTTCGCACACGATCAGATCGCAGCACACCGCCAGCTCGAGCCCGCCGCCGAACGCCAGGCCCGTCACCGCCGCGACCGTGGGCTTGGGGAAATCGTCCAGCTTGGAATAGGTCTCGTTCTCCATCCGCATCTTCTTGTCCACCGCCTCGCCCGGGCCGGTCAGGCCGCGGAACTCCGCGATGTCGGAGCCGGCGCAAAACGCGCGCCCGCCCGCGCCGGTCACCACCAGCACGCGGCACCCCGGATCGCCGGCGAGCGCGTCGAGCCTGCGGTTGAGCTCGCGCGTCAGCCCGAGCGTCACCAGGTTGAGCGGCGGGTTCATCAGCGTCAGCGTGGCGACGCCGTTCGCGGTTTCGACGGCGATCCATTCGCGGGCCATGGCGTTTCTCCGGGTTTGGGAAGGCGATGCCGCCGCATAGGTAGCGCGCGGCGGGTTGACGGCGCAAGCCGAGCGCCACACACTGCCGCCCTTCGCCGCGCGAACCACGGGAGCAAAGAGAGCGATGGCCCGGCCGAAGCGGCGCAAGCACGCGGTACCGATCGCCACGTTCGGCAGGCATGTCGGCTATCGCGTGGCGGCCTGGCGCAAGGGCCGCGCCGAGCTTCGCATGAAGATCGAGCCCCGGCACCTGAACCGCAGCGGCATGGTGCACGGCGGCGTGCTGATGACGCTGATCGACGCGGCCTGCGGCTACGCCGGCAGCTTCGATCCCAAGGCGCCGCATCCCAAGCTGACCTCGAGCCTGTCGATCACGGTCAATTTCCTGGCCAACACCGACGGGGGCGTCCTGCGCGCCGTGGCCAGGCGCGTGGGCGGCGGGCGCAACCTGTTCTTCGCGCGCGCCGAGGTGCTGGATCAAAAGGGCAGGCGCCTGGCCGAGGGCGTCAGCACGTTCCGCTTCCGCAGCGACGAGGCCGCGCGGGCGTCCCACGCCCGCCAGCTCGCGGCGCGCGCGGCGGAGAACAAGGGGCGAAGGCGGTGATCGCGCGCGCGTTCCCCGCCGTCATGGCCGCCCCCGGACTTGATCCGGGGGTTGTCCCGCGCATCCACGTCGCGGCAGCGGCGAATCGCGGGCGAGAGGGGCGAGCCTTGGTTCGGAAAGGCCATCGCGGCCTGACGACGTGGATCGCCGGGACACCGAGGGACGAAGGCCCGAGGCGGCGATGACGGTCTTCCATAACTGGGCACTTTCTGCGCTCAACCGGACAGCCGCGGGTCAACCCCCGGATCGAGTCCGGGGGCGCGCATGGCGGAACGAGTTGGCGTGGCAGCGCGTTTGGCGCGCGGCTAGGCGCTCCAGCCGATGAACGCGGCCAGGAGCATCAAGGCGGTCATGATGGTGAGCGCCTGCGACAAGCGGGAGGCGAGATGCAACACGGCGGCGAATACCTTTCATCCCACCGCCGGGCCGACGGGCCAAGCGGAAAATCCCGCCGAATTTGCGCCGCAATCGTTTAGAAACCGTTACCGGCGCGATAACTCTTTGTATAGATCGACCGTCGCCGCGGCGA
>JBQTIS010000307.1:0-10006 GCA_052387895.1 Rhodospirillales bacterium
GCCGGCTCGTTCGCCGGCGCGAACGAGCACGAGCATGCGCTGATCGTCGGCTGCCTGTTCAAGCTCAACAATTTCCTGCTCGCCTACCAGCAGCAGGACGACCGGGCGCCGGCAACCGATTTCGCGGCGATCGCGGCTAGGCTGCTGAAGCCGGGCATCGAGCCGGCGTTGCGGCCGATCGGGCGCCGGGCGCGCCGCGGCCGGATCAGGCTAGGGCTGGCCTCCGAGCTGCTGATGAACCACAACGGGGTCAACTGGGCCTATCCCTGGCTCGCGGGGCTGCCGGCGCGGGACTATGAGCTCTTTTTCTATTCCCTGGACGGCAGGGCGGATTGGTTGACCGAGAAGTTCGCCGCCCTCGGCGTCCATCGCCGTCTGCCGTTCCGCCCCGACAGCTACGTCAAGGCGCTGTGCACGATCCGCGCCGACGATCTCGACGTTCTGATCTTCCCCGACGTGGGCATGACCGCGTCCAGCCGCATCGCCGCGCTCGCCCGCCTGGCGCCGATCCAGTGCGTGGGCTGGGGCCATCCCGTGACCACCGGCTCGCCGGCGATCGATTACTATCTCAGCAGCGACGCGATGGAGCCGCCGGGCGCCGAGGCGCACTACAGCGAAACCCTGGTGCGTCTGCCCGGCGTCAGCGTTTTCACCGGCGAGCTTGGTCCGCCGGCCGCCGCGAAGGCGCGCGGCCGATACGGCCTGCCCGAGGGCAAGCTTTTGTTCGGATCGGTGCAGAACCTGTTCAAGTATCTGCCGCGCCATGACGACCTCTATGCCCGCATCGCGGCCGTGGTTCCCCGATCCCTCGTCGTCTTCGTCGTCGGCGGCTCGGCCTATGTCAACGAGGTCTTCGCCGGCCGCATGCGACGCGCGTTCGAACGGCGCGGCCTGAGCTTCGACGAGCGGGCAAGAATTCTGCCGCGCCTGCCGCACGCGGCGTTCGCGGATCTGTTCTACGCGCTCGACGTGAACCTCGACACGCCGGGTTGGAACGGCGCGAACACCACGGTGTTGGCCTTGTCGCGCGGCTGCCCCACCGTCACCGCGCCCGGCGAATTCATGCGCGGGCGGCACGGCTTGGCGCTGCTGCGCCTGGTTGGCGCGGAGGAGCTGATCGCGCCGACTCCCGACGGTTACGTGGCGATGGCGGCGCGGCTGGCCGCGGACCCGGGCTTTCGCGCCGCGATGTCCGCCAGGGTCAGGCGCGGCAGCGCGCATCTCGCCGATAGCCGGGAATGCTGCCGGTTCCTCGACGCTTTTTTCAAGGAGAAGGTCGCCGCCTTGCCTCAAGCCGCGCCGGCCGGGCGCTAAACGCCGCCGCCCTCGACCGGATGGCCTTCCGCGCGCCAACGCAGCATCCCGCCCGCGAGGTTGGCGACCTTGTCGAATCCCGCCTGCTGCAAGATCGCGGTGGCCTGCGCCGACCGGCTGCCCGCACGGCAGACGGCCACGACCGGGCGCTCGCGCTGAAGCTCGCCGGCGCGCTCCGCCAACTCGCCGAGCGCGATCAGCCTGGCGCCGCGAATGTGTCCCAGCGGCCCGTCGAATTCGGCCGGCTCGCGCACGTCGAGGATCTGAACCGACTCCGCGTTTTCCTCGAGCCATTGCGGATGGATCTCCCACACGCCGGCAAAGGTGTAGATCACCGGCGCCCAGGTCGGATCGGCGGCTTGGCTCGGATCGTCGTTGGGCAGGCCGCATTTCAGGTTGGCAGGCACCGCGACGTCGATCTTCTTGGGGTGCGGCAGGCGAAGATTGTTCATGTAGCCGACGAAATCGCCTTCGGAGACCTCGCCGCCCAGGCGCGGGTTGAAACGCCGCTCTTCCTCCACGCTGGTCGCGGTCAAGCCGCGGTAATCGTGGGCGGGGTACAGCAGGCACCGAGCGGGCAGGGTGAAAATCTGCGTGTGCACGGAGCGGTACAGCACATGCGGGTCGCCCTGTTGGAAATCGGACCGGCCGCTGCCCCTGATCATCAGGCAATCGCCGGTGAAAGCCATGGTTTCGTCGTCGAGAACGAAGGTGACGCATCCGTGCGTGTGGCCCGGCGTCGCGCGCACCTGCAAATAGCGCCCGCCGAACGCGATCTTGTCGCCGTGCGCGAAATAAAGGTCGGCGCCTTCCGCCCCGCTCTGCGACGACACGGCGATCTGGCTGCCGGTCCGCCGCTTCAAGAGCCAAGCGCCGGTCACGTGGTCGGCGTGGACGTGGGTTTCCAGGGTGTAGAGGAGCTCTAGTCCAAGCTCGCCGACCAGGGCTGCGTCCCGGCGCGTCTGCTCGAACACCGGGTCGATCACAACCGCTTCGCGGGTTTTGCCGCAGGCCAGCAGGTAGGTGTAGGTGGAGGATTGCGGGTCGAACAATTGCCGGAAGGTCAGCATGGCTTGTTCCCCTCCCGCGGCCCCGGGAACCTCGCCGGCGTCCCCGCCCTTGGCCCGCGCTACTGCGCGATGGTCCCTAGTTTGCCGCGCTATTGCGCGATGATCCCTAGTTTGCCGCGCTATTGCGCGGCGAGCGCCCGGCGCCGCGCCGGCGGCTTGCCGCCGCAATAAAGCGCGTGCAGCGTGGCCATCACGGCCTGCGATTCCTCGCCCATCAGCGAATAGAAGATCGTCTGCGCCGCGCGGCGCGTCGTCACCAGCCCCTCGCGCCTGAGGCGCGCCAGATGTTGCGACAGCGCCGACTGGCTCAAGCCCACCAGCTTCTCCAGCTCGCCCACCGGCCGCTCGCCGCCCGCCAGGTAGCACAGGATCAGCAGCCGACGCTCGTTGCTCATCGCCTTCAGCAGCGCGCTGGCGCGGCGCGCATTGTCGCGCAGCTCGTTCACGTTGATCGCGGCGTCGGCCATGCGCGGGTTATAGGGCGCTAGCCGGGCGAGGGTCAATCGCGCGAGCCGCCCAGGAACCGGGCAAGCGCTCCTAGGCGCGCAGCAGCTTCGGCGTCGGGCGCGCGGCGGCGCTGTCGGGGAATACGCGCGCCTCGACGGCTGCGGCGGCAATGCCGAGATGCTGGATCAGCACCGCCTTGGCGACCGCGCGCAAGTCGGTGGTCGCCGCCAGGTCGCGGCCCTCGTAGAGCTTGCCTTGGGAAAGCCCGGGCCAGTCCGCCAGCACGCGCCCGCCCGCGACCGCGCCGCCCAATAGGAACGCGGCGCCGCCGATGCCGTGATCGGTGCCGCCGGTGCCGTTGACCGCGGCGGTGCGGCCGAATTCGGTCACGACCAGCACCGCGGTCTGCCGCCAAGCCGGGCCCAGCGCCTCGGCCATGTCCTTCAGGCCCTCGGCGAGCACTTGCAGCGCGCCGGCCAGCCGCCCGCGCGCGCCGCCCTGGTTGGCGTGCGTGTCCCAGCCGCCGATGTCCATGACCGCGATCTTGGGGCCGTTGGCCGGCGCCATCAGCTTGCCGGCCGCGGATGCCGCCTGCTTGAACTGCTGCGCGCCGGCGGAAGGCGGCTGGTTCACGCGCTGGCCGTCGTTCATCACCTCGTCGGCGAAGGCCTGCGACTTCAATCCCTCGGCCAAGGCCGGGCCCAACAGCGCGTCGCGGCGATAGAGCTCGGCGATGGTCTGCATCAAGCCCGGCTCGAGCGCGGGCAGCGCATTCGGCGCCCAGCTCGCCACCGGCACTTGGCCGCGCAGCGCCAACGGCACGGTCTGGCCCAGCGCCAAGCCCTGGCGCGCGCCGCCCGCCGCCGGCTGCATCGTTGCGCCTTGCATCGCCGCCAAGGCGCGGTTGACCCAGCCGTCGCGCGCGCCATGCGGCGTGGCGACGCCCGACTCCAGCACATCCTGGCCGTCGAAATGCGACCGGCCGCGATAGGAGCTGCACGCCGCGTGGATCACCAGCATCTCGCCGCGCCGGTAGAACTCGTGGATCGGCGCCAACGCCGGGTGCAGGCCGTAACGCCCGCCCAGGTCAAGCGCGCCGTCGGCCTGTCCCGGCTCGGCGATCGCGAGCTGCCCGCGGCGCAAATCCTTCAATTCCCGGTCGCCATAGGGCGGCACCGCCGCCAGCCCGTCCATGCCGCCGCGCAGGATCACCAGCGCGAAGCGCCTGTCGCCGGGCGCGGCCGCGAGCGCCAGCCGCGCCGGCAGCATCGCGATCCCGGCGCCGGCGCCAAGGGCAGTCAATACCTTGCGGCGCGTCAGCATGCTCATCTCCTCTGGAACTCCGGCGCCGCCAGCACCAGCGCCAAGCCGTCGCGGGCGCTGGGCGCGCGTTCCACCGCCAGGCGCGTGGCTTCGCTCGCGGCCGGCGCGATCGTGGCGTGGAACACGTCCAGCGGCGCGCGTTCGGCCGACAGCCGCGCGGCCAGCAGCCCGGCCCATTCCACCCGCCGCAGCATCGCCTCGGGCGCGACCCAGTCCCGCGCCGTGTCGGGCCAGCCCGCGGGCGATGGCGCGGCGAACGGCGCCTGGCCCAGCCGGCGCAGCCCGCCCACGAGTTGCCGGTCTTCCATCAACCGGCCCGCGCCGGTCGCGCGCAACGCCGCCACCACCAGCTCGTTCGGGCTGCGCAGCTTCGTCAGCGGCCGCGCCCAGGCTGCTTCGTCCCCGACCAGCGCGCGCGTCACGGCGCCAAGGTCGCCGCCGCTGGTTTGGAAAACCCCGGCCAGACGTTCGACGCTCGCTGGCGGCGGATCGTCCGATATGAAATGCCGCGCCAGCTTGACGGCGATGTGCCGCGCGGTCGCGGGATGGCGCGCCAGGTCCTTCAGCGCCTTGACGCCTTCGGACTCGCCGCCGCCGTAGCGCTTGCCCAGCAGCCGCTTGTCGCCGGGCTGATGCGTCTGCGGCCGGAACATGAAATGCCCGGGGCGGTCGTCCTGGGGCCGCGCGATCGACCAGCCCGTCAGCACCATCGCCAGCTGGCGCACGTCGTCTTGGCCGTAACCGCCATCGACGCCCAGCGTGTGCAGCTCCAGAATGTCCCGCGCCAGATTCTCGTTCTAGCCGCGCTGGCGCATCTGGCCGACGCGCGATCCGGGCCCGATCGACGCCGCGTTGTCGAGATAGAGCAGCATGGCGGGATGGCGCGCGACCGCCAGCAGCATGTCCTCGAACTTTCCCAGCACGTGCGGGCGAATCGCCTCGCGCTCGAAGGCGCCGGCCAGCGCCAGCACCGGCGGGCGCTGCACCGACACGGTGAAATGGTTCGACCAGAACGCCACCAGCCGCTCGAACGCGGGCGTGCGCGTCTGAACCAGGGCGAGCGTGCGCCGCGCCGCCTCGCGCAGATAGGTCTCGCGCGGCAACCCGTCGCCGAAAGCCCCGGGCTGAATCCTGTTCGGCGGCGGACTTGGCTGCGGCTGACTCGGCGCCTGGCCGCGGCCGCGGAGCATCCGCGGCTCGAACTCGCTTTCCATCGACGGGCGCGGCGCTTGGCGCGCCTGAAGCTGGGCCTGGACGCGGGCAAGCCAGATTACCGCGCCCTGGACGCCGGTCGGCAGGCCGATCAATTCGACGGGCAGGGGCTGGGGCCGGATTTGATTCAACACCCAGCCGCGCGGGTCGCGCGCGGCTTCGTCGATCTCGCCCGGCGCCGGGCCCAGGCCGAAGCGGGCGGACGCGACCAGTCCGCCCAGCGGACCGGCCGGCACGCTCATGGGCGCGACCGCAGCGTGGAAATCGTTTCCGCGAAGTCGCGCCGCTTGTCGGCCGGCAGCTTGCTGACGGCGTCGACTAGGCCCTCATGAAGCTTGGCCTGGATCGCCATGATCTTCTCGCGCACGCCCGCCAGCGCGTCGGCCATCGCCTTGCGGTCGAACGGCTCGGCGCGCATCGCGTCGTTGGCCTTGAGCCGCGCGTGGCGGACGTCCTGTTGCAACTGCTGGACCTCCGCGCGGCGCTGCGCCATCGCTTCCTCGAACGGCTTGCGGTCGGCCTCGGGCAGTTGCTGGATCGCCTCGCGGATCGCCGCCATGCCGCCGCGCATGGGCCCGCCGGCGGCCTCGCCCGGCCGGCCGGGCATGCCCATCTGTCCCATCTGGCCCGGCATCGCTCCGCCGCGATGCATGCCGATCTGGCCCATCTGCTGGCCCATGACGTGCTGGCGCCAATGCCGGCCCTGATGATGATGCCACCAGCCGCCGGCCATGATGCCGACAAGAAACAGGTTCAGGCCCAGCGAGATGAACAGCACCGGCCCGCGCCAGCGCGCCCATCGGCCGGCGCCGGTTGGCGCCGGGCCCGGCGTTTCGGGAGTCGCGGCTACCATATCGAGTCCTCCGCTTGCAGCTGGTCGAGCAGATCAAGCGCGTTGGCGTCGCCGCCGCCGCCCGGGTCGCTCATGCCGATGACGAATCCGCAGATTGTCGCCGCAGCCAAGGCGGCGCCGCGCGCCCAGGCCATCGCCGGGCGGATGCCGCCGCGCCTGCGGACGAAGGCGAGCACGTTGGCGGACGCCGGCTCCTGCGCCGCGCGGGTCGCCGCGGCCACGATCCGCGCCGGGTCGATCGCCGGCGGCGCCACCTTCATGCCGTCGAGCAACGCATCGAGCGCGCGCGCCCTGTCGAGCATCGCCCCCGCGCGCGCGTCGGCGCGCGCATGGGCCAGCGCCGCGTCGCGTTCCGACGCGGGCCAACGCTTCGGATCGCCGCCATAGGCGTCGATCAGTTCCCGGAAACGATCGGGGGTCATTGCGGTCCTCCGGATTTCGCCGCGGCTCCTTCGGGAGCCAGGTCGGCCAGGTCTTCCTTCAACGCGCGCCGCGCGCGCACCAGCAGCGATTCCACGGCGCCGACGGTGATGCCCAGCGCCGCCGCCGCCTCGATATTGCTCATGCCCTCGTAGTGGCACAGCGTCAACGCCGCGCGTTGGCGGCTCGGCAGCCTGGCGACCGCCTCGGCCACCCGCTCGCCGGTCTCGCCGCCTTCGACCGCGTCCAGCGCCGAGGGCGCGTCATCGGCGATCTCGCCGGCTTTTTCCAGCTCTTCGCCCGCCGGCTTGCGCCTGCGGTCGATGCTCAAGTTGACCACGACGCGGTGGAACCAGGTGCCGAATTGCGCGCCGCCGCCTTCGGCCTGGGACCGCCAGGCCGGGGCCTTCACCCACACGCGCATGAACGCCTCCTGCACCACTTCCTCCGCGTCGCTGCGGTTCAACGTGATCCGGGCGGCAAGGACGGCCGCGCGGCGGGAATGGCGTTCCACCAGCCCGGCGAAAGCCCGCTGGTCGCCCCGACCGACCGCGGCCATCAACTCCTCGTCGCTACGCGCATCCATGTCCGGGCGGCTCTTGGCGTCCCTGCCTTGGCTAAAGGCTTCTGCATGCTCCGGACAGAAGATTACACGGGGCCCCTCGGGAAATCCTGCGGCCCGGCGGCCGCCAGCCGGTGGTCCGGTCCGATGGCTTGGTTCCCCCGGCCCCATGCTATGGTCTAAGGAACGGAAAGGACGCCGGAATCGGGAGAGGCCATGCCGACCGCCCTGTTCACCCACCCCGCCTGTTTCGACCACGATCCCGGCCGGTTCCACCCGGAAAACCCGGCGCGGCTGAAAGCCGTTCTCAACGCGCTGGAAGCCGAGGAGTTCGCCCTGTTGCAGCGGCGCGAGGCGCCCAGAGCCGAGCTGGAATGGATCGCGCGCGCGCACCCCGTGGGCTTCGTCGACCGCATGCTGGCGGCGGTGCCCAAGGCCGGCCACGCGGCGCTGGACGGCGACACCATCATCTCCCCGGGCTCGGGCGAGGCCGCCTTGCGCGCCGCGGGCGCGGTGTGCGCGGCGGTCGACGCGGTGATGACCGGCGAGGCGCGCAACGCGTTCTGCGCCGTGCGCCCGCCCGGCCACCACGCCGAGCGCGACATCGCCATGGGCTTTTGCATGTTCAACAACGTGGCGATCGGCGCCTATCACGCCCGCTCCCGGCACGGCATCCGCCGCGCCGCGGTGGTGGATTTCGACGTGCACCACGGCAACGGCACCCAGGCGATGTTCTGGAACGACGCCGAGCTGTTCTACGCCTCGACCCACCAGTTCCCGCTTTATCCCGGCACCGGCGCGGCGAACGAACGCGGCGCGCACGGCAACGTGGTCAACGTGCCGCTGCCGCCGATGGCCGATGGGCATTTCTTCCGCGAGCAGTTCGCGGCGCAGATTTCGCCGGCCCTGCGCAAGTTCAAGCCCGAGATCGTGCTGGTGTCGGCGGGGTTCGACGCGCACGAGGCCGATCCGCTGGCGTCCCTGCGGTTCCGCGAGTCCGACTACCACTGGGCCACGGCCGAGCTGATGAAGGCGGCGAACGAGCATTGCAAGGGCCGGCTGGTCGCGACGCTTGAGGGCGGCTACGACCTGACGGCGCTCGCCAACAGCGCCGCCGCCCATGTCCGCGCGCTGATGACGACGTAGCGAATCGACGGGTCGCCCAAGCGGAGGCCGCATCATGTCCCTGGCCGACATCACCATCCTCGACATCGTCGCCCTGATCTGGTTTCTCGCCTGCTGGGTCGGCTACGGCCAGTTCGCCCAGCGACGGTCCCGCTCGACGCCCAGCCTCGTGACCGCCTTGCGCGTGTTCCGAGGGCGGTGGATGGAGCGAATCTGCGCGCGCGAACAGCACCAAGCCGACGCGACGCTTCTCAGCAACCTGCTTCGCGGCGCCCTGTTCTTCGCCTCGACCACGATCTTCATCCTGGCCGGCCTCGTGGCGCTGCTCGGCACCGCCCAGCGGGTGACTGAGGTCGTCTCGCAGCTGCCGTTCACCGCGCCGTTTTCGCTGTGGCTGTGGGAGATCAAGGTTCTGATCCTGATCTACATATTCGTCTACGCCTTCTTCAAGTTCACCTGGTCGGCGTGGCAGTACAACGCGCTGTCGATCGTCGTGGGCGCGGCGCCGGGACCGGCGACGAATCCCGGGGCCGTGGCCGCCTATATCAAGGCGGCTTCACGCGTGGCCGCGCTCGCCGGCGGCAGCTTCAACGATGCGATCCGCACCTATTATTTCTCCATGGCGGTGGTGACGTGGTTCCTTCATCCCGTTCTGCTGATCGCCACCACGACCTGGGTAACCTATGTCGTGTATCGCCGGGAATTCGCTTCGCCGGCCCTGGCGGCGTTGTTGCTTGCGGCGGAGCCGGTGAAGCCCGCGAAGCCGGATTGAGCCCGAAGCCGAGCGCGCCATCGGCCGGGAAAAAGGCGGCTTGGAATCACGCAGGCGGGGTCCCGGCGCGTCCGTTCCGCCGTAGCCGCGAGACCGCGTACTTGGCGTTCGGCCAGGCTCGGGTCGAGCCGGCGCCGGTCGGCCATCCAGGTCTGCTCGACAGCCTCGCCAGGGTGCATATCGACCAGGCCGAGATCGCCCTATTCAAACCCCTGGGAGGCGGGCGGCGCGAATTCCTCGGCCGCATCTGCGCCGAGCATTGGGCAGGGAGGGCAACTCGACGCCGATTCGGGCCGCCGGGCCACGCATTCCTGCCGCTGGATCAACAGGTTAATTGCATCCACCGGAAGCGCCTTCGGGTCGCAAAGCCTCGCTTGCCGGGCCGGGGGGCGGGCCATTACACTCCGCCGCCCTTTTCAGCCCCGGAGCTTTGCCGGGGAGCCAACGGCAAGAGGTCGCGGAAATGCCGGAAAGCAAATTGCCGCGCGATATCGCGGCGATGAGCTTCGAGGATGCGCTGGGCGAGCTTGAGCAGATCGTCCGCCGCCTGGAGGACGGGACAGGCAAGCTCGACGACGCGATCTCCTCCTACGAGCGCGGCGCCGCGCTGAAGCGCCACTGCGAATCCAAGCTGCGCGAGGCGCAGGCCAAGATCGAGAAGATCGGCCTGGCGCCCGACGGCGCGCCCAAGACCGTTCCGGCGGGGATCGACCGAGAGGATTCTTGACCGAGCTGACCAAGGCCTTGGCGGAGACGGCGGAAAAGGTCAACGCCGTCATCGCCGCCCTGATCCCGCGCACGGACGCGCCGGAAAACCGGCTGTACGACGCCATGCGCTATTCCGCCATGGCCGGCGGCAAGCGCCTCAGGCCCTTCCTGGTGATGCAGGGCGCGGCGCTGTTCAACGT